>NZ_JCAMRT010000028.1:0-63742 GCF_059821225.1 Paenibacillus sp. sg306046 | reverse complement strand
GTCGATGGTACTTGGACCGCAGGGTCCTGGGAGAGTAGAACGTCGCCAAGCCGATTAGAAGCCTTTTTGGACTCAAGTCCAGGAAGGCTTTTTAAGTTATATAAATGGCAAGCAAGAAGGAGAAGCACAAAGCCTGCATAATTGAAGCAACTAAAGCAGGGAGCATGGGGATGACCTGCGCAGCCTACAAATTAGAAACTAACAAAATGAGACACCGTTGTCTACTGAGCGTAGCAGGAGGTGTCTCTTGCGTTAATTTTCAATAAACCTTTCGATTTATGCTTATGCAGCAGCAGCAAGATCATAATCCGGGGAAGCAGGACCCACACATGCATAAACGCGGCGAAGAGCAAGGTTGGCGTTGCAATCCAGGGATAGAGACAAGCCAGAATGACAAGCCCGACCCAAAATAGTTGATTGTGCATACGCGAAATTTTCGTGAGCGCAATATGTCCGGTCGGCGCATAGCCGAACCACGGCATACGAAAGGACCAGCGCCATGAGTTGGTGACATAGCTTTCTTTGGTGCGCAGCAGCATACGCAGAAACGCTGTGTGGAGCAAAGGTGTGCCGAACAGCACCAGGCCAAACGGCAGCGGGTCGGTCCAAAGCAGTCCATAAATCCAGGCGAGCATGGTCAGCAGCCAATAAGCATAGTGATGGAGTGCCTTATGATGGATGCGCTGCAGCAGGCGGTAATTATAAATGGTTGAGTCTTTGGAAAGTGTTCGTTCGCCAACATGTTTCGTCATGATTGTATTCACCCGGTAGACAGTATATTCTTATTGTGTATATCGGCTGGCCGCCTAGAAATATTAACACGATCTTGCACCGGACAAGCTCTACGAACATAAAAATAGTTTAGAGATGTTTATTCTTTGAGAGAATCGGACATACTAATAGAAAAGAAGATTCGAGGTGAAGGCTGCATGAGCGAAGCACTGCAGAACGACTGGACTCCTTCTTGCTTAATTTGCGGACAAATGAAAGAAAACGGCATCATGATTCTATCAGAATTCATTTGTGAGGACTGTGAGCAGGAGATGGTGAAGACCGATGTCAGCGACATCAAATACCCCTTTTTCATTCATCAGATGAAGCAAATCCTGTACAGAAAAAATGCTTGATGTTCCGGATTGTTCAAACTCCTGTTTCTCCCGTTTGGGATGGAAGAGGGGTTTTTAGTTTGGTACAATACGGCTATCCCTTGGTGAAGCACAGCGAGGGGAATGGACTTAAGAAATGAGGGATGTTGCGATGCAAGAGAGGACGATTCGCGCTCCGTTATTTGAAGCGATGCTGACGTATTCGCGGCAGGCTGCAGGTCGCTTTCATGTGCCAGGCCATAAGGGACAAGCAGTGGGAGTCGGGCACGATGCCAGTTGGCCGGCAGCGATGCTGGCACTTGATGTGACAGAGCTTCCCGGTCTGGACGACCTGCACCATCCGGAGGAGGTGATCGCCGAAGCGCAGCAGCTGGCAGCGGCCTGCTTTGGTGCGGAGGAAACCTGGTTTCTGGTGAACGGCAGCACGGTTGGAAACCAGGCGATGATTGCGGCGGCCTGCCAGCCTAATGATCTATTGCTCGTTCAGCGCGACGTACACAAGTCGGTGATTCACGGGCTGATGCTCGCCGGAGTCAGCGCTGTGTTTATATATCCGCGGACGGACCCGGTTACCGGCCTGAGCGTTGGGATAGCACTGGAGGATGTGGAGGCGGCGCTGAAGCAATATCCTGCGGCCAAGGGATTACTGCTGACGAATCCGACTTATTACGGGGTAGGTATAAATGTACGGCCGCTGGCCGAGCTGCTGCATGCAAGGGGCAAGCTGCTGCTGGTCGATGAAGCCCATGGAGCGCACTTTGGGTTTCATCCGGAGCTGCCGGCTTCCGCGCTGGCGTATGGAGCTGATGCGGTCGTTCAGTCCACACATAAAATGCTGACCGCGCTGACGATGGGTTCGATGCTTCATGTGCAGGGGCCGCGGATCAACCGGCATGCGCTGCGCCGTATGCTTGGCATGCTGCAAAGCTCCAGCCCCTCTTATCTGATTATGGCGAGTTTGGATTTATGCCGCCAGTCGCTGCAGCAGCAGGGAAGCCAACTGCTGGAGGCAGGATTCGAGGTGCTGTCCGAGTGGCGCTCCGGGCTTGCCGCGAGGTCGCGCTGGCGAGAACTGCGTCCTGCGGCGGAGGCTTGCCGGCTGGACCCGTTTAAGTCTGTATTGGTTGATTCAACCGGTACACTCAGCGGGTATGGATTGAAAACAGCGCTCGAGCGATTCGGCTGTTATCCTGAGATGGCTGATGCGGAGCGTGTTGTGCTGGCATTTAGCCTGGCGAGTCGTTCGGAAGAGGTTAATCGGCTGCTGGAAGCGTTGGACAGCATTGAGCGGCAGCACTCTGTCAACGGACAGGCTCCGGCGAACCTGACAGAACGGTTGGATGGGCGACAGCAGGTTATGCCGATGGAGGCTGCAGGCTTCTCGGAGCCGGTTCCGTTTACATGGGCTGCGATTCATCAGGATTCGGAGAGGGCCGAGCACGTTCCGCTTGATCAGTGCGAGGGACGAATAGCCGCGGAGCTGATTGTGCCGTATCCGCCGGGTATTCCGGTGTTGTATCCGGGTGAACGAATAACGGCGCATACCATCGCTAATTTGCAGCAATTGGCGATGGCCGGGGCGAGCTTTCAGGGACATCAGGTAGGTCTGCGGGGGACGGTTCCCGTGTGGCCGCTGTTCCATACCTCCTGCTGGTCTATATAGGCATAGGCGATTAAACAAGTTATAATGAAAGGCGTACAACTTAGCTGCAAGGAATGCTCGAACAACTGTCATGCACAGAACAGATAGGGGAATTGCAATGAATCAGGGATTGTTTGTGACTTTCGAAGGCGGAGAGGGGGCCGGTAAGTCAACGATCATCCGGATGCTGGAGCAGGACTTGGCTGGCCAGGGACGGCAGGTGTTGTCCACGCGTGAGCCGGGAGGCATTGATATCGCGGAGCAGATCAGGTCCGTCATTCTGAGTACAGCCAATGTGGCGATGGATGGCCGGACGGAGGCGCTGCTATACGCGGCTGCCCGCAGGCAGCATCTCGTGGAGAAAGTAATTCCGGCTTTGCAGCAAGGCATGCTGGTGCTCTGTGACCGGTTTATAGATAGCAGTCTGGCGTATCAAGGTTACGCGCGCGGACTTGGGATTGATGACGTGCTGGCCATCAACAGCTTTGCGATTGCGGATATGATGCCTGTGCGCACCATTTATTTGCAAATCGACCCTGAGGTTGGCTTGGAGCGCATCCAGGCAAACCAAACACGAGAGGTAAACCGTCTCGATCTGGAGCATCTCGATTTTCACCGCAAGGTGGATAAAGGGTATGAAATCGTCAAACAGACATTTCCTGAGCGGATTGTGACGGTAGATGCGAACCGACCGCTGGCTGACGTATTTGTAGATGTCCGATCCATCGTGCTTGCCTTGATTCAGGAGCATCAGCCGTACCCGTCGTAACTGTTCAGACAGCCTCTCTGGCAGCAGCCAATTCTTGAACACGCTGGCCTTGCCGGCGGCAGGCACATTCCCTCAGCAAGTTTCGTATATTAATGAAGGAATTTATCATACGCTTGTCAAATTAGTTAAGAGTAGGCGGATTACGTAACCTTGGTAAAGGGGGCTGGATGTATGAAATTGGTGATAGCAGTTGTTCAGGATAAAGACAGCAATCGGTTATCCAACGCGTTGATTAAAGAGGGCTTCCGCGCCACCAAGCTGGCCAGTACCGGCGGGTTTCTGCGTGCGGGCAATACGACGTTTATGATCGGGACGGAAGATGACAGGATCAGCGAAGCGCTGCAGGTCATTAAAGCAAACTGCAAAATTCGGGAGCAGATGGTAACGCCTGTGTCTCCGATGGGCGGAGCAACCGATTCGTATATCCCGTTCCCTGTTGAAGTTCAGGTTGGGGGAGCAGCGGTTTTTGTGCTTCCGGTCGAGCGTTTTGAACATTTTTAGAGAAGAGGTCGAAGCCGCGTGAAAATTAACCCGGGCTGGCGTCCAATCGGCAATGAAGTGATACGTAACGAAAACTCATCGGCTCAGCAGCTCCAGCCAAAGTCATTTCATGATATGATGCAGCATCAGGATGAACGGGCCACCCGGGAGCAGCTTCAGCGGATGCTTGACCAGATTGATCAGCAAGGGCAGCGGCTGGCCAAGTCGATGACGGTACGCGAGCTGCGTCAATACAAGCTGATGATTAAAAACTTCCTGGAAGAAACGGCCCGCCGCGGCGTACAGCTTCGCGAAACACGGGGCTGGGACCGCAGAGGCCGTTCCAAGCGATACAAGCTGCTGGAGGAGCTGGATACCGAGCTGCTTGGGCTGGCTGACGGGCTGCTGGAAAGCGAGCAGGGACGGATCGAGCTGCTGCAAAAAATCGGCGAAATTCGCGGAATGCTGATCAACTTGTTTTTTTAGCCTGCGAGGGCAGGGTGTGCAGCTTCCGTGCGGGATACAGGAAAGGAACTTGACACATTATGTCGTTTCAGATGATCGTGGGCCAAGAGCGCGTCAAGCAGATGCTGCAAACGAGCATTCGGACGGATCGAGTATCACATGCTTATATATTTACGGGGCCAAGCGGCTCCGGCCGGCGCGCCATGGCGAAGGCGTTCGCCATGGCGTTGTACTGCAAGGTGCTGCCGGATGACGCCTGCGGACAATGTCTGGACTGCCGCAAGGTGGAGCACGGCAACCATCCTGATCTTCATTGGATCACGCCGGACGGAGCTTCGATTAAAATCGAGCAAATTCGCGAGCTGCAAAAGCAGTTCGCTTACCGCTCGACGGCATCCGGTCTGAAGATGTACGTGCTGGAGTCGGCGGACCGCATGACTACGCAGGCGGCCAACAGCCTGCTCAAGTTTCTGGAGGAGCCTGCCTCGCAGGTGGTCGCGTTGCTGCTCACGGATAACGGACAAGCGTTGCTGCCGACCATCCGCTCGCGGGCGCAATGGGTGCCGTTTTTGCCGATGGCGCGGAACCGGATGAAGGAGCTGCTTATTGCGGAAGGACAAGCGCCGCAGCTTGTCCAGGCAGCTATTCATCTGGCAGCCGGACCGGACGGCGCCCGCGATTTGATTCAAGGAAATGGGTTTGCAGAAATTCGAAACCTAGTGATACAATTAGCAAAAGAAAGCTTGTCCCGCCTGCCTGCTGCACTGCTGCTGTCCCAGCAGAAGCTGACTCGCGGGGAGCTGGCCGACAAGACCGGACTTTGCCTTGATCTGCTCATTTTGTGGTTGAAGGATATGGTTCGGCTCGGAACCGGACAGCGGCAGGAGCTGGTCTTTTCCGATCACACCGATTGGATGTCCCGGGAGGCGTACAGTCGCCCGCCCGAGCATTGGATTACTTGTCTGGAGCAAGCGATTGAAACGCAGAAGCGATTGCGATTTAACGCGAATCCCCAGCTCGCGCTGGAGCATATATGGATACAGCTTAATAAGGGGGTGTAGGATTGTTCTCCGTTGTAGGGGTCCGCTTTAAGAAGGCGGGAAAAATCTATTATTTCGACCCCAGTGATCTGCCGGTTGACCGGGATAGCTCGGTTATCGTGGAAACGGCCCGCGGGGTCGAGTACGGGAAAGTTGTCATTGGACGTCGAACGGTAGGCGAAAGCGATGTGGTACTGCCGCTGAAGAAGGTGATTCGGATCGCCGATCACCAGGATGCGCAGCTTGTCGAGGATAACAAGCAAGCGGCCAAAAACGCCTTTACCGTCTGTCAGGAAAAGATCAAGGACCATCAGCTGCGGATGAAGCTGGTTGATGTTGAATATACATTTGACCGCAACAAAATCATTTTTTACTTCACGGCCGAAGGCCGGGTTGACTTCCGGGAGCTGGTCAAGGATTTGGCGAGCGTGTTCCGGACCCGGATCGAGCTTCGCCAGATCGGCGTCAGGGATGAAGCGAAGATGCTTGGCGGAATCGGACCGTGCGGCCGGATTTTATGCTGCTCGTCCTTCCTCGGCGATTTCGAGCCGGTTTCCATCAAGATGGCCAAGGATCAAAATTTGTCGTTGAACCCGACTAAGATATCCGGATTATGCGGCAGGCTGATGTGCTGTCTGAAATATGAGCATGATAATTATGAAAGCGCGAAGGACGATCTGCCGCGTGTCGGCAGTGAAGTGGTGACTTCTCTGGGCAATGGCCGGCTTGTTTCGCTGAATGTCGGCGAGCGCACGGCCAAGGTTCAAATTTTCGATTTGAAAAAAGTGATGGAACTGCCGCTGGATGATGTGGTGGAGCATCACTAGCAAGCGCCAGATAAGGCGAACGGCTCCCGGCGGAGTAGAGGTGATGGCTAATCGTGGTGAAACGGGATATATTCATGCAAATTGGTCAAATGGAAGAGCAGGTCGGCTCCTTCTATACGGAGCTGGGTGTGGTTAAGCAGCAAATAGTCGAATTGCTCGAAGAAAATAAACGGTTAAGCATTGAAAACAGCCAGCTGCGCAAGCTGTTGAAGAAAGAAGCCGACCCGGCTGCTCCGGCAGTCGCGTCCCGTCAGCGGGGGGTACCGGCGCCCAAGGAATCGGCCGGCGAAGGGTTGGATAATTTGGCGCGCATTTACCACGAAGGCTTTCATATTTGTAATGTGAATTACGGACATTTACGGACGGAAGGCGATTGCTTGTTCTGTATGTCATTTTTGAATAAATAAGTGGGCCAGCCGTAGGGGGGAATTCCTCTCTACGGTTTTTTTGGAGGAAAGAGGAGTTGTCGCGATGGAAGCAGTACCTGTACCAATCTATGAAGGTGAGCGTGTGGATGACCTGCTGACGCAGGGGTTGAAGATTATACAAAGCGATGAGGTATTCAGCTTTTCGCTGGATGCGGTGCTGCTGGCCCGCTTCTGCTCACTGCCGCAGCGGGGCCGGGTGATGGATCTGTGTACCGGCAACGGAGTCGTGCCGCTGCTGCTGACGACACGGACGAAGGCACAGATTACGGCTGTGGAAATTCAGGACAGGCTGGCCGAGCTGGCGCAGCGCAATGTGAGGCTGAATGGACTGGAGCCGCAGATTGAGATTCGGCATGGCGATTTGCGGCAAGCGCTCGAACAATTCGGACACGGTTCGTTTGATGCGCTGACGGTGAACCCGCCTTATTTGCCTGTTCCGAATGGCGACCAGAATATCAACGAGCATTTTGCGGCTGCCCGCCATGAGCTGTTCTGCACACTGGAGGATGTAATCCGGGTGAGCAGCCGGCTAGTGCGGACTGGCGGCAAGGTAGCGATGGTGCATCGCCCGAGCCGGCTGGTGGACATTTGTTATTTGATGCGTCAGTACCGGCTGGAGCCGAAACGAATCCGGTTTGTGCATCCGCGTGCTGACCGGGAGGCCAACATGGTGCTGATTGAAGGAATCCGGGACGGAAAACCGGAGCTGCGGACGCTGCCGCCGCTGATTGTGTACCAAAACCGGACCGATTACACCGAGGAGCTGGCGGATGTCTACTTTGGCCGCCGGTTGACGCTGGATCATGATCCGGACACATACTAAGCGAAGGATACGATGCGAGTGAATATTCAAAAAAGCTATCGGGATAATGCACAATCCGGCAAGCTGTACTTGGTCGGTACGCCGATCGGCAATCTGGAGGATATGACGTACCGGGCGGTGCGGATTTTGCGTGAGGTGAAGTGGATCGCGGCGGAGGATACGCGGCAGACGCGCAAGCTGCTGACTCACTTCGAGATCGCGACCCGGCTTGTCAGCTATCATGAGCATAACAAGCAGGCGAGCGGGCCGGAGCTGGTGCGGCTGATGCAGGCGGGCGATGATATCGCGCTGGTCAGCGATGCCGGGCTGCCGGCTATCTGCGATCCGGGTGTTGATCTGGTTCAGCAGGCGATTGCGGCGGGCATACCGGTTATTCCGATACCGGGAGCGAATGCGGCGCTGTCCGCGCTGATCATGTCGGGACTGCCGACAGACCGGTTTACGTTTGTCGGCTTTCCGCCTCGCGAGGCGAAGCCGATGCAGCAGGAGCTGGCGCAGTGGCGGCAGACGGGTGGAACCATTATCGGCTATGAATCGCCGCACCGGATTGTCAAGACGCTCACACGGATCGCGGATGCCTGGGGGAACGAGGTAGAGCTTTGTCTCGTCCGGGAGCTGACCAAGCGATACGAGGAAGCTGTTCGCGGGACGGTTGCGGAATGCCTGGAGCATCTTGCCGAGCATCCGCCGCAGGGAGAGTATTGCTTCCTTGTGTACGCCGCGGGGGCAGAGGAAAACAGGGCTGCTGCGGAGCAGGCATGGTGGCGGGAGCTGACACCGCAGGCGCATGTGGAGCGGTATGAGGCGGACGGCTTGAACCGCAAGGAAGCGCTCAAGCGGGCCGCGCTGGATCGCGGGGTGCCGAAGCGCGAACTGTACAACGAGCTGCACCGGGAACAGGAATAACGGCAAAAAAATACCCTGAATCCGGGTGCAGCCCGGTTCAGGGATCAAGAGGAGATATGAAAAAGGTTAGAATTACCATAGTTAAATTTGCTTTCTCTATTATAACCTATTTTTTTTATTTTGTCACAGGTATTGGCATTTCGGATAAGCATTCGTGACAAACAATTTTTCCTTTGAAATAGGATACATGTTCAGCATTGCTACAGAAGATACATGCAGGCTCATATTTCTTCAGCATGATGCGTTCGCCATCTACATAAATTTCCAAAGCGTCCTTCTCGCCAATTCCCAGCGTTCTGCGAAGCTCGATTGGAATAACAACCCGGCCCAGTTCGTCAACTTTTCTAACAATACCTGTAGATTTCATCATAAGTATAATTCCCCTCTCAAGAAGTCCATTTAAAATATGCGCCTAGTGGAATGAAAAAAAATTATCGCCATGTTTCGACATATTCTTTATAAATATGATACCAACCATTCCCAAAATAGTCAACCTCAAAAATACGGTATTTCGTGGTAATTTGAAGAAATGTTTGATAAATTAGAAGAGTAGGAAAAAGGTGCAAAGCTGATTTGCGGCGTAGTACAAGGGAAGTTTGCATATTGATGAATTTGGTTTGCATCTTGTTGCAACTTATGTGAAATCACAATGTTGCAACTGTTACTGGAAGAAACCCAAGAATATAATTCGACAAATTAGCGAGAGTTCCGGGTTTTTTGTCGAAATCAAGCGGATCGAAAAGGAGGCGCTGCTATGAGTTATCCGATGCAGGAAGAAAAAGTGTTTAAGGACCCTGTTCATAAATACATTTACGTGCAAGATCAGACGATTTGGGATCTCATCAATACCCGGGAGTTTCAGCGGCTGCGCCGGATCCGTCAACTGGGTACCTGCTTTCTGACCTTTCATGGCGCTGAGCACAGCCGCTTCTCCCATTCGCTCGGCGTGTATGAGGTGACTCGTAAAATTATCTCGCAGTTCGAGCGCAACCAGTATGAGGATTGGCCGAAGGAAGAAAGGCTGCTGTGCCTGTGCGCGGCTTTGCTGCATGATGTGGGACACGGCCCGTTTTCCCATTCCATCGAAAAAACGTTCGGCGCGCATCACGAGGAATGGTCCTGCCGCATAGTTCTCGGCGATACCGAGGTCAATGAGGTGCTGCGCCGCGTGTCCCCGACCTTCCCGCAGGAGGTTGCCGGTGTCATCGCCAAGACGTATCGCCGTGAAATTGTCGTCAGCCTCGTATCCAGTCAACTGGATGCAGACCGAATGGATTATTTATTGCGTGACGCCTATTTCACGGGAGTGAATTACGGCACATTTGATCTGGAGCGAATCTTGCGGGTTATGCGCCCGTACCAGGGACATATTGTGGTCAAGGACAGCGGCATGCACGCGGTTGAAGATTACCTGATGTCGAGATATCAGATGTATTGGCAGGTTTACTTCCATCCGGTAACCCGCAGCGCCGAGGTTGTGCTGCATAAAATTTTTCAAAGAGCGAGACATTTGTATGAGGAGGGCTTTGCCTTCCGCTCGCTGCTGTCGCCGATGCCGGCCTTGTTTGAGCGCAAGCTGACCTGCAACGATTATTACTTGCTCGACGAGGCATTTATGCAGACGACGCTGATGCAGTGGACACTGGAGCAGGACGAAGTGCTGGCAGACCTGTGCAGCCGGTTCCTGCAGCGGCGCTTGTTCAAGTATGTGACGCTGGAGAGGTTGGATGTGGACGTGCTGGAGCGGCTGCGGGAGCAGTTGACGGCGGCAGGCATTGATCCGGTTTACTACCTTGAGGTGGATTTTCCTTCGGACCAGTCTTACGATGTATACCGGCCGGGAGAGCAGGATGAGAAGCTACCCATTTTGTTGCTTGATTCGCATGACCAGCTGACGGAAATCTCACATAAATCAGAAATTGTCCGTTCGATCAGCGGCATCCAGATGGGAAAATACCATCTTTATTACCCTCAGGAGCTGCTGGTGAAACAGCGGCTTCACCTGGATCGCGACTTGCGGGAGCTGCTGCAGCTATAACCTGGTCTTAATTCCTTCTATATAATAAGCAGACAACACAAAGGAGATTGTTATGTTAATCGACACCCATGCGCACCTGAATGCCCCTGAATTCGATGAAGACCGACATGAAGTGATTGCCCGCGCGCAGGAAAACGGAATTCGTCGAATTGTGAATATCGGCTTCAACCGTGAAACGATTCCGACTTCGCTGGCGCTTGCGGAACAGTATGCATTTATTTATTCGACAGTTGGCTGGCATCCGACGGACGCCAAGGATATGACGGATGACGATCTGGTCTGGCTTGAATCGCTGTGCGCTCATGAGAAGGTTGTGGCAATTGGCGAAATCGGACTCGATTATTACTGGGATACGTCGCCCAAGGATGTTCAGGATCGCGTGTTTCGTGAACAAATCAGGCTGGCGCGCCGGGTAGGACTGCCGATTGCGATTCATAACCGCGATGCGCACCATGATGTGGTGCAGACGCTGCAGGAGGAACGGGCTGCCGAGGTCGGCGGCGTCATGCATTGTTACTCCGGCAGCTGGGAGACGGCCAAGCTTTGTCTGGATATGAACTTCTATATTTCGTTCGGCGGACCGGTTACGTTCAAAAACGCCCGGCAGCCGAAGGAGGTGCTCGCTCAGGTGCCGCTTGAACGGCTGCTGATCGAAACGGACGCGCCTTACTTGACGCCGCATCCGTATCGGGGCAAACGTAACGAGTCTGCTTATGTGCGGCTGGTAGCTGAAGCGGCAGCGGAAATTAAAGGGATTTCTATGGAGGAATTGGCGGAGATTACGACGCAGAACGCGATGAGACTTTTTAAGATTTCGTAGCCAAGAGAGAGGAAGAAAGCGTATCCAAAAATGGAGATACGAATCGCGATTCAAGAAAATTGAAGATAATCCGTTAAAAAACTGCGTCACAACGAGAAATAGATGGATTTTACTTCTAAAAAAGCTCTAATAATGCCGAATTCGAATCAAATTCGCTCTTTTTTTCGAAGTTTGTATACTTTACAAGTTCAGCCTCGGCGTCGTACACTCAATAATAACTTCATACGATCACACTTTTTCCAACATCGCTGAGTTTCCGCAAGGGAAACGGGGGAACCACATCACGGCGGTCGGATTACGACACCGGGATGTTTTTTTAAGGGGTGAATCCTCGGGCACATCATTGTGCCGGAGGTAGGGCGACTCTCAAGTCCGAATCCGTCAGCTAACCTCGTAAGCGTCTAGAGAGAGGTAACGATTGTCGTGTGCTTAACTTTTCATTTGGGTCAAATGAAAAAAGTCACGGGAAGGTTCCTCTTCTCCGCGACTTTTTTGTGTTTCCCCGTAGATGGGATAAATGTCCAAGCACGTTCGTAACGATGCGCCCGAAGGGGGGACGTAGCAGGCAAGTGGCGGCTCTGATGACAGCGGAAGAAACGTTGGGAATTGCATTCCAAACAATTTACCATAGTCGCGTCAGACTCTAATCATGCATAACACTCAAAATGGCGAGGCTTTAAGGAGGACCGAACAAGTGGGAGCTGGAACAACTGAGCAAACCCATGAAAGACGATCATCCAGCATGACCTTCGCGTTGCGATGGAAGCATGGAAACTTGCGTATGATCACGTTAAGCGTTTTGACTTCATTCGCTATGACTTTCATGTTCTTAATGATGTTGCACGGTACGGCTGTCAAGCGCGTATCGCTTGTTGTTGACGGACAGGAGCGCACGTTCCAAACCCGTGGAGAGCAGCTGCAACAAATTCTGGATGAGCAAGGGATCGCGGTTGCCGATCACGATCGGCTGTCGCATGAACGGGATTCGAAGATCAAGTCGGGGGACCGGATTACCGTTACTCGCACGACACCGGTACAGCTTACGGTGGACGGGGAGACGAAGACGGCGTATACGGTCGGCAAGACGGTAGCCAGTGCGCTGCAGGAGCTGGATGTGACGCTTGGCGAACTGGATAAGGTTGTGCCTGCGCTGGACAGTGAAATTAGTGCGCAGAGCGCGGTGAAAGTGGTCCGCGTGAAGAAGGAAGAAGGCGAGCTGCATGAAGCGATCGCGTATGAAACGGTCAAGCAGGATGACGCCAAGCTGTTGAAGGGCAAGGAGCAGGTCGTTCAAGAGGGTCAGGAAGGTTTGAAGATCAAGAAAACCGAGAAGCTGTTTGAGGATGGCGTACTGGTCTCGGAAGAAGTGATTGGCGAAGCTGTACAAACGCAAAGCAAAAAACGTATTGTCGCTGTAGGCACCAAAAGCCCGGTTGTCGCGTTGTCAGCCTCCTCGCCGACGGTGGAGGAACTGACGAAAAACGGAGTGAATTTCGGTTATAAGCAAGTGATTAAAAATGTTACGCTGACCGCGTATTCCGCTGGTAAGGAATCGACGGGCAAGGATGCAAGCCATCCGCAATATGGCGTAACGTCTTCGGGTGCGAAGGTAACGGAAGGTCGCACGATTGCAGTCGATCCTAAAGTAATCCCGATCGGCTGGTGGGTCTATATCGACGGGATCGGCTTCCGCCGGGCTGAAGATACGGGCAGCGCCGTAAAAGGGAACAAGATTGACGTCTTCTTCCAAAGTGATAGCTATGCCGACAAATTTGGCGTTAAACGCGGATATACGGTATATATCATCGGACCGAAGAAGCCGTCTGCTGATTAGGAACATGCAATTCGGGAAGACTGGTAGTCCATATAGATTAACGGATCAAGAAGAGGCGCTTACCGCCCTCTTCTTTTTCCATGTGTACGAATTCGGAAAGGAGCATCGAGCTTGATCAAGGAAATTATCGTAGTCGAAGGCAAGGACGATACAGTCGCCATCAAACGTGCGGTCGAAGCGGAAACGATCGAAACCGGCGGCTCGGCGATCAATGACAGCATTATCCGGCGCATCCGGCTGGCGCAGGAGCGCCGGGGCGTCATCATCTTCACCGATCCGGATCATGCGGGAGAACGAATCCGTAAAATTATCGCGCGCGCGGTTCCTGGCGCCAAGCATGCGTTTCTGACCCAGCAGGCCGCAACAAGCAAGGGAGATATCGGAGTCGAAAACGCCTCCGTGGAGGCGATCCGGTCTGCGCTCGCCAACGTGCGAACCGATTGTCCTGAAGCGGCGTCGGAGATCGCGTGGGACGACCTGCTGGAAGCCGGGCTGATCGTGCATCCTCAGGCTGCGGCCAGACGGCTGGCGATGGGCAACCGGCTCGGCATCGGGTATTGCAACGGCAAGCAGTTCTACAACCGCTGCCGAATGTTTCAAATTTCGCGCGCGGAATTCGACGAGGCCCGGCGTGAGCTGGAGCAGGAAGCACAGAAGGAGGCGGAATCATGAGCCAGCAGTCCAACTTTCCGTCCGGACAAGCGGCCGGCGACATTGCATCGCCCAAGCGGACGAAGGAATTGATGCAGAAGTACGGGTTCACTTTGAAGAAAAGCCTGGGACAAAATTTTCTCATTGACCAAAATGTGCTGAACCGGATTGTATCGGCGGCTGAGCTGGATGCTACGAAAGGGGCGCTTGAGATCGGCCCCGGGATCGGAGCATTAACCCAGCAGCTGGCCAAGCAGGCGTCCAAGGTTGTGGCCGTCGAGATTGACCAGCGTCTTCTTCCGATGCTGGAGGAAACGCTGGCCCCGTATCCGCATGCGTCCGTCGTACATGGCGATGTGCTGAAGGTTGACTTGCAAGCTTTATTTGCCGAGCATTTCCAAGCCGTGGACAAGGTGAGCGTTGTCGCCAATCTGCCTTATTATGTCACGACGCCGATTTTGATGAAGCTGCTGGAGGAACGGCTGCCGCTTGAAAACATCGTCGTCATGATTCAGAAGGAAGTGGCCGAGCGGATGGCCGCGAAGCCTGGAGGCAAGGAGTACGGCTCGCTCAGCATTGCCGTGCAATATTATTGCCAGCCGGAGCTGGTAGCGATCGTTCCGCAGACGGTGTTTATTCCGCAGCCGAATGTGGATTCGGCAGTGATCAAGCTGAAGGTGCGGCAGGCGCCGGCGGTGGCCGTCGCTGATGAAGCATTTTTCTTCGAGGTCGTGCAGGCGAGCTTTACCCAGCGCCGCAAAACGATCTACAACAACCTGGCAGCCAAATATTTTACAAAGGATACGAAGCCGGAACTGGAGCGGCTGCTGCAGAAAGCGGGCATCGACCCTTCGCGCCGCGGCGAGACATTGTCGATGGAAGAATATGCGGTCTTGTCCGCCGCCTTGTTGGCACATCTCGGCAGCGCCGCCAAGCCGGACGGCCGGGCATAGGCGAATCGTCTGCACCATTTGCCCAGCGCCGCCATACGATAGACGAGGAGGCGATGAAGCCATGAAACAGGGAGACCTGGTCACTCGCAAGTCGTACGGCGGCGACATTGTATTCAAAATTCACGAGTTGGGCAGGCAATATGCCGTGCTTCGCGGCGTAGAGCTGCGGCTGCTCGCCGACGCCCCGCTGCCCGACCTGAATGTGATGCCGCAGCTTGACCCGTATCTTGATCCGGCACCGGTTCGGCCATCCTGGATGGAGGCCATGCGCCGCAGCCACCTGTCAGCGCTTGCACCCGAGCCGCCCGGCTGGAATGGCGCATCGTCAGGCGCATCCGCGCATACGCTGCCCCCGGCCCAGGCGCCCAAGCCGCGTCCGGTGTTTTTTGATATGCCGGGCAAGGTGCTGCATCTGGACGGAGATCCGAACTACTTGCGCAAATGCATGAACCTTTACGGCGAGCTGCGTGTTCCGGCCGAGGGCTATTATGTGGCGGAGCCAAATATGGCTGAGGCGGTTCGTCGCCTGCTGCCCCAGGTGCGCCCTGACATCGTCGTCATTACCGGCCATGACGGCTTGCTTAAAAACCGGCTGTCCGGCGATATTGCCCACCTTAGCAGCTATAAAAATTCCCATAACTTCGTACATGCGGTTCATGCCGCCCGGCAGTTCGAGAAAAACCGCGATACGCTGACCGTGATCGCCGGCGCATGCCAGTCGCACTTCGAGGCGCTGCTGCAGGCCGGCGCCAACTTCGCGAGCTCCCCCTCCCGCGTGCTCATTCATGCGCTGGACCCGCTCTGCATTGCGGCCAAGGTCGCATTCACGCCGATCCGTGAGACGGTCGATATTCTGGATGTTATCAGTCTGACGCATAGCGGGCTGGAAGGGATGGGAGGCATCGAATCACGCGGCAATTACCGCCGCGGCGTGCCCAAAGTTCAATACGCTACGCCAACAACCTGAGCGCCGATTCGGTGCTTTTTTTGTCGTAAAATAAATATTGACAATTAATCAAAATGGTTGATATAATATTCGATCAAAATTGACATACTACCTGTATTGCGTTATAATCAACAGGAAAGAGGTGGTAGCAGTCAATGGCTAAAAACACGCTGTTGGAGATCAAACGTTGTTTGGAACCTCATGTCGGACAGAAAATCATGCTGCGCGCGAATGGCGGCCGTCGCAAGACTGTAGAACGCTCAGGTGTCCTGGAGGAAACCTACCCTTCCGTTTTTATCGTGAAGCTTGATCAGGAGCAGCAGGCATGCAAGCGTGTTTCCTACAGCTATGCGGATATTTTGACCGAATCCGTCGAAGTAACCGTATGCCAGGAGAACGGCGAGCTGCGAATCGCGATTCATCAATAACCCAGTCCTATCGTACATATGGAGCGGTCAGCGCCTCAAGGCGGCTGGCCGTTTTTTGCTGCTCTTTGACAAAATCGACGAGGCAGGCCGATTCAAGGTTGCAGCTTGATCGGAAATTCGTGCTGCAGATGCAGTTCTTTAGTCCCAGGCAGGTAGTTTTGCCGCACAGGAGAGGGGCTGTATCATACGTGAACCCGCGAGGCATACTAAGTACACTTTATAACCTTTTAACCGAAAAGGAGGAGTTGAAACAAATGAGCCGCAGAAATCGCAGAGGTGTCATGTCCGAGCAGTTCAAATATGAGCTGGCGAAAGACCTCGGATTTTACGAGACGGTCGAGCGTGAAGGCTGGGGAGGGATTAAAACCCAGGACGCAGGGAATATGGTGAAGCGAGCGATTCAGATTGCCGAGCAGGCTCTGGCCGGTCAGACGGCAGTACAGCCGGCAAGCGCCCCGTATGCCGCAGTGCCGTTCCGGGTGTCCGCTCAGCAGCCGTATTCGTCGAATGCCGCCCGCCCGTTCGGTACGGCGCAGGCGTCTGCCGAGCCGCCCCGCTTTCAGCCGTCTCCGCAGGCTATGTCGGCTTATGGCAGACAGGGCTTTTCCGACTACGCGCTCGCTCAGCAGGCGTCCCAGTCTGCGCAAGCCAGCCAGCCGTACGCAGGACATTAAAGAGACTGCTTCCCGCGCCGCAAGCCTCCCGAAGGCTGCGGCTTTTTTTTGTTCGGATTTTGGTATAGTATTAGGTTACATGGCAATCGGGCCGATCAGGATAGGGAAGTCAGACAGGTGCAAAGAAGGTGTCGGGATGAAAGTATTCGAGAAAGCGCCAGCCAAAATTAATTTGTCGCTGGACGTGTTGTATAAACGAGCAGACGGGTTTCATGAGGTGGAGATGGTCATGACGATGGTGGACCTTGCAGACCGGATCGAGATGCAGGAGCTGCCGCGCGATACGATCATTATTTCCAGCCAGGCCGGGTATATCCCGCTTGATGAGAAAAACCTCGCTTTTCAGGCTGCCCGTCTGATCAAGGAGCGGTACGAGGTGAAGCAGGGCGTTTACATTCATCTCGATAAAAAAATTCCGGTAGCCGCCGGACTGGCCGGCGGCAGCAGCGATGCGGCCGCCACCTTGCGCGGATTAAACCGGTTGTGGAAGCTGGGCATCGGCACAGAGGAGCTGCAACGGCTCGGCGCAGAGCTGGGCTCGGACGTGCCGTTCTGTGTGACGGGAGGGACGGCTGTCGCCCGCGGGCGGGGCGAGAAGCTGGAGCCGATCGAAGCGCCGCCCCAATGCTGGGTGGTGCTGGCCAAGCCGCCAATCAACGTTTCGACGGCCGAGGTGTACGGCAAGCTGAGAGCGGCGGAAATCAAACGCCATCCGTCTACCGAAGGCGTGTTGGCCGCGATCCGCAACAAACGGTTCGATGACTTGTGCGGCCAACTGGGCAATGTGCTGGAGGAGGTCACGCTTGACCTGTATCCGGAGGTGCGCCAGCTCAAGGAAGTGATGACGCGGCTGGGCGCAGAAGGCGTACTGATGTCCGGAAGCGGGCCGACGGTATTTGGGCTTGTATCCAAGGAAGCGAAGGTCGCGCGCATCTACAACGGCCTGCGCGGTTTCTGCAAAGATGTATACGCGGTGCGGCTGCTGACACAATAATATCACGGCAACCATTTTATGTGATATTATATAACGTGTATGTAACAAAAAAAATCGTGATCCTCCTTGATCCTAACCGTATAAAAATGTTATATTTTCAGTATAATATTCGGTTTTTCCGGCTTTCGGCCGGGTTGAAGGGGGATTACTTTTTGAAAAAGCTAAAAAGAAGCGCAAGATTGGTGGAAATGACCCAATACTTGCTGATTCGCCCCCATACGCTCATCCCTTTAACGACGTTCGCGGACCGTTATAATTCGGCCAAATCCTCGATCAGCGAGGATTTGGCAATTATTAAGGAAGTTTTCGAGGATGAGGGCCTTGGCGAGCTGCAGACGCTCGCTGGAGCGGCGGGAGGTGTCCGGTACATCCCCAAAGTGACGCAGTCTAATGCGCTGCAATTTATTCATCAATTATGCCGTCAGCTGGAGCAGCCTGAGCGTATTTTGCCGGGCGGCTACTTGTACATGTCGGATATATTGGGACAGCCGATGGTGCTTAACGAGGTCGGCAAGCTGTTTGCGTCTGTCTTCGCCAAACGCGACATTGACGTGGTGATGACCGTCGAGACGAAGGGGATTCCGCTTGCATATGCGACGGCGACTTATTTGAATTTGCCTGTTGTCATCGTGCGCCGCGACAGCAAGGTGACGGAAGGCTCCGTCGTCAGCATTAATTATGTATCCGGTTCAACGAAGCGCATTCAGACGATGTCGCTGGCGCGTCGCGCGCTGAAGGAAGAGTCCCGGGTGCTTATTATTGACGATTTCATGCGGGTGGGCGGTACGATTCAGGGGATGATGGATCTGCTGCTGGAGTTCAAGGCGACCGTCGAAGGGGTTGGCGTGTTCGTCGAATCCGGCGAAGTGGACGAGCATCTGGTAGAGGATTATATTTCGCTGGCCAAGCTGTCCACCGTGGACCAGAAGTCACGTCAGATTAAGGTTGTGCCGGGAACGTATTTCAAAGAACAAGACATTCACGGGGAGTGAGCTGCGTTATGACGATTCAAGCTGTATCCACCGCTCAGGCGCCTGCCGCCATCGGGCCTTACTCGCAGGCTGTTCAATTCGGCAACCTGTTGTTTACCTCTGGTCAAATTCCGCTCGGGCTGGACGGTCAAGTCGTCGTCGGCGGCGTGGTCGAACAAACGCATCAGGTGTTCAAAAACTTGCAGGCTGTGCTGGCCGAGGGCGGCTCTTCGCTCAGCCAGGTGGTAAAGGCAACGGTCTATATTAAGGATATGAACCAGTTTGCACAGATCAATGAAGTGTACGCTTCCTACTTCGGCGACCACAAGCCGGCCCGCTCAACGGTAGAAGTGGCGCGACTTCCAAAGGATGTGCTTGTCGAAATTGATCTGATCTCCACGATAAATGTCGAATAATTTGCAATTTATAAAGTATTTCTAAAATTGTATAAAAAGTTTATAGTCTGAGCAGGAATTTGCCCTAAAATGTGGAATTACTACCTCAAGTCTTCTAGATGGAAAAAGGTGGTGAACCGAAGGTGCAAATTACAGACGTCAGACTTCGTCGAGTGAATTCCGAGGGTAGAATGAAAGCAATCGCTTCCATTACCATCGACAATGAATTCGTCGTCCATGACATCCGCGTGATTGACGGAAACAATGGCATGTTTGTCGCGATGCCGAGCAAGCGGACTCCCGATGGAGAGTTCCGCGATATCGCGCATCCGATCTCTTCCTCGACACGTGAGAAGATTCAAGCCGCCGTACTCACAGAATACGATCGTGCCGCGACGGAAGAAGAAGTGATGGAAGAGGGAGCTTAACCAAGCATGCTGAGAGAGCCTATCAGGCTCTCTTTTCTTTTGGCGGGGAGTAGGCTATATTGGAAACGAGGCGATTGGAATAACGATAGATTAGGAGATGAGCGCTTGAATATTATAGGAATCGTGCTTGCGGCAGGACAAGGCAAGCGGATGAAATCGAAGCTGTACAAGGTGCTGCATCCGGTATGCGGCAAGCCGATGGTCGGGCATGTCGTATCGACGCTGGAAAGCTTGCAAACTTCCCGTACCGTCGTTGTTGTCGGTCACGGCGCCGAAGCGGTGCAGGGATATCTCGGGGAGCGGGCGGAGTACGCGCTGCAAGCGCAGCAGCTCGGCACAGGCCACGCTGTGCTGCAGGCAGCGCCGCTGGTTGGCGGCGAAGAGGGTCTGGCGCTTGTTGTATGCGGCGATACGCCGCTTGTGTCCGAGGAGACACTGCAAGGAATGGTGCGGCTGCACCAGGAGCGCGGAGCCGCTGCAACGATTCTGACAGCTGTCGTTGACCAGCCTAAAGGCTACGGCCGCATCATCCGCAATGCGGAGGGCTTCGTCACGAAAATCGTGGAAGAGAAGGACTGCACGGATGAGGAACGTCTGGTGAAGGAGATCAACACCGGCACGTATTGCTTCGATAACCGGAAGCTGTTTGCGGCGCTGGCGCAGGTAACCAATGAAAATGCTCAAAATGAATATTACATTACTGATGTGATCGGCATTCTGAACGCAGCGGGCGAGCCCGTGGACGGCTACGTGCTGGACGATGCGGCGGAGTCGATCGGTGTAAATGACCGGCTGGCGCTGTCGGAAGCGGAGCAGGCCATGCGAGCGCGCATTAACCGCCGGCATATGCTGAACGGCGTATCCATCATCGACCCGGCCAGCACGTATATCGAAGCGGATGTGACGATCGGGGCGGATACGGTGCTGCATCCGGGCACGGTGCTGCGGGGCCGCACGACGATTGGCGAGGATGCGGTAATCGGGCCGCAAGCGGACATTCTCGACTCGACGCTCGGCGCAGGCGTAGCGGTGAAATATTCCGTGCTGCAGGAGGCGGTCGTCGGCGAAGGGTCTACCGTCGGGCCGTTTGCCAACTTGCGTCCAGGCGCAGATCTCGGACGGCAGGTGAAGGTTGGCGATTTCGTGGAAATCAAAAACGCCCGGGTCGGCGACGGCTCGAAGGTGCCTCATCTCAGCTATGTCGGCGACGCGCAGATCGGGCGCAATGTGAATTTCGGCTGCGGAGCCATAACGGTCAACTATGACGGCTTTAACAAGCAGCTTACGGAGATCGAGGACGACGCGTTTGTCGGCAGCAACGCCAATCTGATTGCGCCGGTGAAAATCGGCAAGGGAGCTTATGTCGTCGCCGGCTCGACGATCACGCAAAATGTCGAGCATGGCGATCTTGCCATCGCCCGCGAGCGTCAGGTCAACAAGTCGGGGTATGCGGATAAGCTGCGCGCCAAGTTTGCGGCGAAGAAGGCAGCGTCCAAGAAGCAATCTTGATTGCAGCTTACAGCGGATAAGCTGTAGTTCCAGCTCCCTTTTCGGGCCAAGAACGGTTTAGACTGCCTTCAATTGGGTAAAGTAAGTAGAAGCATGTGCTTGTTCCCAATTGAAGGAGGTTTTTGAGATGACGGCTACATTAAAAGCGGAAGCTCGCAACGGAGGTACGAAGGGTGCGCGCAAGCGTCTTCGCATCGAAGGGAAGGTCCCGGGTATTGTATATGGGAAGAAAGTGTCGCAAACGTCTATCGCCATCGACCAGAAGGAGCTGCTGACGGTGCTGAAGGGCAACCCGCATGCGGTAATCGAGCTTGATATCCCTCAATTCGGCAAACAGCCCGTTATGATCAATGAAATTCAACGCGACGGTATCAGCCGTCAGCTGCTGCACATTGATTTTCATCAGATTAATATGGACGAGCCGGTCAATACGACGGTTCGGCTGGAGTATACGGGTGATCCGGCTGGAGTTCAGGCGGGAGGAATTTTGCAAATTCAGCGCCATGAGCTGGATGTGCGCTGCTTGCCGACGCAAATTCCGGAAGCGATCGAGGTGGACGTGGCGGCGCTGGAAATTGGAGAGAATTTGCTCGTATCCAGCTTGAAGCTGCCAGGCCAGATCGAGCTGAAAACGGATGGGCAGGATGTGCTGGCAACGATTCTCGCTCCGCAAAAAGCAGAGGAGCCGGACCTTGTCGAAGCATCGGTTCAGGAAGCTGATGCGAAGCGAGAGGAAAACAAAACCGAGCAGCCGGTCAGTTAACATAAACCCGGGTGACGAAAGAAACGCGCCGATGCGGATCGGCGCGTTTCTTTGCTGTGGGTGGCAATGATCAAGATCACATACAATATTAAATTAGTTTTAGAATATTTTTACTATAAAGGTTAGCGTGGGAAATGTCGATGACATGCTAGGTAGTCAAAATTTTGATGTTGCAAAGAAACAGGGGGTCAATCAGGTATGGGAGGACATCAGCTTCGTTGGGTATGTCCGGCAATTATTGCCTTGTTAGGAACCGCGATCGCGGGCTGCGGGAACGAGAACGGGAAGCAGGAGGCAGCCTTGCAGCTGGAGCCGCAGCAGCAGGCGGGGCCGGCTGTGCTGAAAATCGCTTGGTGGGGCACGCAAACGCGCGAGGAGCAGACCAGGAAGGTTATCGAGCTGTTTCAAAGCAAGCACCCGGACATTAAAATCGAAGGGCAAAGCTTCAGCGGCACCGGGCCTTTGTTGAATGAAGTGGCGATGCGTTCCGTGGACAACGCTGTGCCGGACATTATGCAGCTTGACTATTCGTTTATCGACGGACTGATCGACCGGCAGCTGCTGACGTCGCTCGATCCGTATGTGCAAAGCGGCGTGCTTGATTTGAAGGATGTGGACGCTTCGTATTTGCAGACGGGGAAGAAAAACGATCGGCTGTACGCGCTCAACCTGGGCAACAACTCCTCAGGCATGCTTTATGATCCGTTTCTGTTTGAGAAGCACGGTATCGCGCCGCTGCCCGCAGAATATACGTTTGACGACTGGTACCGGAAGGCCAAGGAGCTGAAGGCGAAAATCAAGGATAAAAACTTTTATCCGGCCGCCAATTTCCCGGACTTTGCTTATTTCCTCCGCACGAAGGGGGCGATGCTGTACAACAAAGAGGGAACGGGGCTTGGCTACGATAACGATGCTTATTTTGCGGAGTTTATGGCGATGAACAAGCGCTGGAAGGACGAAGGGCTCGTCGCCCCGGCTATTGCGATTAACGACTCCAGCAAATACGAGGATTATCTGATTGTGCGCGGTCAAGCGGCCTTTCACCTTATTTCCAGCAATTTGGCGTCTGGTATTAGCAAGTCGGCCAAACGCACGTTGAAGCTGCTGCCGCAGCCTGCCGTAGCAGGCGGACAGGAAGGGAAGTTTATTAAGCCTTCGATGTTTTTCGGCGTGTCGAATTTCTCCAGGCATAAGGAAGCGGCCGTTGCATTTCTCAATTTCTTCATCAATGATCCGGAGGCGAATGAGCTGATGAAGGGCGAGCGCGGCGTGCCCGTCTCCTCCAAAATCCGCGAACGGATCATGCCTAGTCTGACCGAAAGCGAGAAGGAGCAATACGGGCTGATGGATTATTTGCAGACGCATTCCAAGCTGATCGACCCGCCGAGTCCGAAGGCAGGCGCGAATGTGGCGGCGCTGCTGAAAATCGAGACGGATTACATCATGAGCGGTGCGAAGACACCTGAGGCGGCCGCCAAAGATTTCCGTGCTGGCACAAGTGTCATATTCGGAAGCCAGGCGGAGGCGGGTAAAAAATGATAAAGCTGAAACTGAGCCAGAAGTTATATGCCGGATTTGGTTCGATTGTGGCGCTGCTGCTGCTTGTGGCCGGCATCAACTACTACTATTTGGACTCTACAGACAAAGCGTATCTCAAGCTGCTGGACAGCCGGGTGACGACAATCGGGCTGATTCACGGTCTGAGCAACACGATTGCGGGAGAGCAGGCCAGCGTCAACGCTTTTATGACCAGCGCCAATGAAGATCAACTCAAGGATTACCGGAGCTATCAGGCCAGGTACGGGCAGATCAGCGACCAGCTGGAGCACGTCATTCCGGATGCGCAGCAATGGCAAATTTTTCAGGGCTTGTCCTTACTGCAGGAAATATACACAAGCTCGGCGGATCAGATGATTGATGCGCGCAAGCGAAACGATACCGCTCAATATATGAAGCTGGCTGAGACACAGGGACCGATTATCCAGAAGTTTAATGAAGGGGCCGACAAGCTGATCAAGCTGCAGGAACAATGGACGGAGCAGGAAATCGCAACGATCTCCGCCACAGTGGACGCTTCGCAAACAACTGTAAATGCCCTCACCGTATTTGCACTTGTACTTGCGGTGTCGGTTGCTTTTCTGATCAGCCGCAGCACATCGCGGCCTATTGTCGCGCTGGCGGCGTCCTCCCGGCGCATTGCCGAAGGCGATCTGATGGTCGAGGAGCTGAAGGTGAAAAACCGGGATGAAATCGGCGAGCTGGCCGACGCGTTTAACCAGATGACAAGCCAGCTTCGCCAGGTCATCCGCGAGGTGGGCATCCATGCGGAGCAGGTAGCGGCTTCGGCCGAGCAGCTGTCGGCAGGCGCGGATCAGACCGGCCAGGTCACCGAGCATGTAGCGCGGGTCAGCGAAGAGCTGGCAGCCGGCACGGAGCTGCAGGTGGTGCAGGTGAAGGACAGCCTCGTGGCGGTGCAGTCGATGGATCAGTCCGTGCGTGAAATTGCCGGTAAAGCACAGGACGTGTCGGATCAGGCGCTGTATACGACCCAGGTGACGCTGCAGGGCAATACAGCGCTGCACAGCGCGGCGGAGCAGATGAACAGAGTTCACCGGACTGTGCAGGATACCGCAGATGTCGTGGCGGGACTTGGTAAACGTTCACAGGAGATCGGTGAAATTATCGGATTTATTACCGACATCGCCAGTCAGACAAATCTGCTGTCCCTGAATGCGGCCATCGAAGCGGCCAGGGCGGGCGAGGCCGGGCGCGGGTTCGCTGTCGTGGCCTCCGAGGTGCGGAAGCTGGCCGATCAGACGACACAGTCCGGGCAAAAAATTGCCCAGGTGATCAGCGGGGTGCAAAAGGAAGCGGCGACGACAGCCAGCATCGTGGCCGAAGGGTCCAAGGAGGTGCAGGCCGGTCTTGAATCCATTCAGGCGGCAGGAGAGTCCTTCCGGGAAATTGATACGGCGATCCGCGAAATCGTCAGGCAAATTCAGGAGGTTTCCCGCTTCTCGCAGCAGATGACCGCTGAGACGAAGCAGCTGATTGTCGCCTTCGAATCCATCAATGACATCTCCAACGCGACCGCGGAAGGGACGCAAGGCGTATCGGCTTCGGCTGAGCAGCAGCTTGCGACGATGCAGGAAATTACAAGCTCCGCAGCCGCCTTGTCGAAAATGTCCGAAGAACTGATGGGGCTTATCGGCAAGTTTAAAATGAGCTAGCGTCAGGTTGGCTTGCCCGCCATTTTCAGGTATCATAAGAAGCAGGCACGAAGGCAGGACCGGCGGGGAGCTTTTGAGGAGCTGCCCGCCGGTAGGACGGGAAGGGGCAGGAGCAGCTTGAAATGGTTTGTAGGCTTGGGCAATCCGGGCAAGCAATATGAACAGACCCGGCATAATATCGGGTTTATGGCGCTGGATCGCTTTGCCGGACGGCACGGCATAAAAATCACACAGAGCAAATGCAAGGGGCTGCTGGGCGAAGGCGTGGTCAACGGGCAGAAGGTGTATCTGTTGAAGCCCCAAACGTATATGAACTTGTCGGGGGAGTCGATCCGCGCCTTTATGGATTTCTATAAAGCGGGCATCGAAGACCTGATTGTCGTGTACGACGATCTGGATACGTCCTTCGGACAAATTCGTCTCCGTTATCAAGGCAGTGCGGGCGGGCATAACGGCATCAAGTCCACGATCGCCCATCTGGGCACGCAATCCTTTAACCGCATCCGGATGGGGATATCCCGACCGGCTCCCGGACGAGATATCGCGGATTATGTGCTGCATGCCTTCTCCAAGGAGGAAACGGCGCAGATGGCGGACGTGCTGGACCGCACGAGCGATGCGATGGAGCATCTGCTGGCCCATCCCTTCGAAAATACGATGGGCAAGTTTAATGGCTAGTCGGCTAAGCTGTTCTCTGCTTGGGCATACTGGATACCTGAGGAAGCTTCGCTCAGAGCGAAGCATAAGGAGGGAACAGCGATGGCCGTCACCTATATTTGCCGCCACTGCCAGACATTTATTGGAGAAATTCGTCAAGGGGAAGCCAGTGAATTCCAGTTGGGTTTCCATTTCTTGACCCCTGAGGAACGGAGAGATATAATATCGTATAACCCTAATGGCGATATTACCGTCAAGGTGGTATGCGATTACTGCAAGGAAGCGCTGGAGGCCAATCCGGAGCTGTCGCTCCTCGCGAATCCTCTGCAATAGGGGCTTTTCGCATTTTGCAAGCTTTCAGCGAAGCTGCACGATTCGATAATCGCAAGAAAACCTGCCTCTGAAACGCGGTCGCTCATCTATTGAATGGCCTCGATAGAGGTTTTCTTAACGTTGAAGAAGTTTTCGAGAGGCTTTGCCAGGCGTCGGACATGATGCAGGGCGGAAGCTCCGCTTTTACGGAGTTATTTGGGGTGTGACGTGGTTGAGAGGGGTGTCCTGGTTGCAGGCGTTAATACAGGCATTCTCGGCCGATTCCGATTTCCAGAGCGTCGTCTCCGGCATTCGGTCAGGCATGAGAGAACAATTGGTGGCCGGTCTGACCGGCTCTTCGCGGCAGGTGATGCTCGCATCGCTGTACGGAGAGCTGCATCAGCCGCTTTTTGTCGTGACACACAATATGTTTGCCGCACAGAAGATGTTTGAGGATCTGGAGGAATTGATGCCCTCCGGTCAAGTGCTGCTGTTCCCCGCCCAGGAGCTGCTGGCGGCGGAGGCGGCCATTGCAAGTCCGGAAATGCTGGCGCAGCGGATCGACGCTTTGGCTCAGCTCGCGACAGGCTTTCGTGGCATCGTCGTTGTGCCTTATGCCGGGATGCGCCGGCTGCTGCCTCAGCGGGAAGCCATTGCCGCGGCGCGGATGACGGTCGAGGTGGGCCAGCAGCTGGAACTGGACGCCTGGATTGAGCGGCTGGTGGAGTTTGGCTACGAGCGGGTGGAACGCGTAGAGAGAAAGGGCGAGATGAGCGTCCGCGGCGGGATTGTCGATTTATTTCCGCTGACAAGTCCGCATCCGTTTCGAATTGAGCTGTTTGACGTAGAGATTGATTCGATCCGCTCCTTCGATGCGGCAGACCAGCGTTCGATGGACAAATATGAACGCTTGGACATTATGCCATGTCGTGAGATCGTTCTTGATCGAAACCGGTTACAAGCGGCTGCCCGCCATGCGCATGAGCTGCTGGAGCAGCAATTGGGCAAGATGACGGACAGGACCGCCAAGGATCGGCTGCTGGAGGGCATCGGTCACGAGATTGAGCGGATGCAGCAAGGCCAGCTGTTTGCCGGCGTGTTCAAATATATGGGATTGCTGTACCCGGAGCAGCAGACGCTGCTGGATTACATGCCCAAGGATACGATTTTGCTGGTTGACGAGCCTGCCCGTCTGCTCGAAACCGCCAAGCAGCTGGAGAAGGATGAGGCAGAGTGGGTAACCTCGGCGCTTGGAGACGGCCGTTGCCTGCCGCAGCTGACGCTGTCCAAATCCTTTGAGACGTTACTGTATAAAAGGCCTTATCCGACACTTTATATGTCTTTGTTTGTTCGTCAGGTGCCGAATACAACGCCGCAAAATATTGTCAACTTCATGTGCCGGGTGATGCAAAATTTCCACGGTCAGATGAATCTGCTGAAAAGCGAGATGGAGCGGTGGAAGAAATCCGGTGCGCAGGTCATGATGCTGGCAGGCGGCGCCGAGCGGGTGGAGCGGCTCAAGCGGGTGCTGGCCGATTATGAAATCGACGAGCCGTTGATTATCGACGGCAGCCTGCAGGCCGGGTTTGAGCTGCCAAGCATTCATCTGGTCGTGATCACGGAAGGCGAGATGTTTACCCAGAAGCAGCGCAAGGCGCGCAAGGTGGACAAAAAAATCGAAAATGCCGAACGGATCAAAAGCTATCAGGAGCTGAAGATCGGCGATTATGTCGTACATGTCAATCACGGCATCGGCAAATTTGTCGGCATCGGCACGCTTGAGGTTGGCGGCATTCATAAAGATTATTTGCACATTTTATACGCCGGGGGCGACAAGCTGTCCGTACCGATTGATCAAATTGATCATGTGCAGAAATATGTCGGCGCAGAAGAAGGCAAGGAGCCGAAAGTATACAAGCTGGGCGGCTCGGACTGGAACCGGGTTAAAACAAAGGCGCGCGCCGCTGTGCAGGATATTGCGGACGATCTGATCAAGCTGTACGCCGAGCGTCAGGCGACGACCGGCTACGGATTCAGCACGGACAGCGACTACCAGCGCGAATTCGAAGGCATGTTCCCTTACGACGAGACGACGGACCAGCTGCGGGCGATCGAAGAGATCAAGCAGGACATGGAGCGGCAGCGGCCGATGGACCGGCTGCTGTGCGGCGATGTCGGCTATGGCAAAACCGAGGTCGCGATCCGCGCGGCGTTCAAGGCAGCCATTGACGGCAAGCAGGTCGCTGTGCTTGTCCCGACAACGATTTTGGCGCAGCAGCATTACGAGACCTTCCGCGAGCGCTTCTCCGGGTATCCGTTTAATATTCAGGTGTTGAGCCGCTTCCGTTCGAAGAAAGAGCAGACCGATACGATGAAGGGGATCAAGGCAGGGACGGTCGATGTCGTCATCGGCACGCACCGGCTGCTGTCCAAGGACGTGCAGTTCAAGGAGCTTGGCTTGCTGATTGTGGACGAGGAGCAGCGGTTTGGCGTATCGCATAAGGAAAAGCTCAAGCGGCTGAAAACAAATGTTGACGTGCTGACGCTGACGGCGACGCCGATTCCGCGGACGCTGCATATGTCGATGCTCGGCGTACGCGACTTGTCGGTTATTGAGACACCGCCGGAAAACCGGTTTCCGGTGCAAACCTATGTGGTCGAATACAGCGCGGCGCTTGTCCGCGAGGCAATTGAACGCGAGCTGGCGCGCGAGGGGCAAGTCTATTATTTGTTTAACCGCGTGCAGGGCATTACCCAGATGGCGGAGCAAATTTCCATGCTTGTCCCGGACGCGCGCGTAACGGTAGCTCATGGACAGATGTCGGAGCAGGAGCTGGAGAAAACGATTCTTGACTTCCTCGACGGTGAATTTGACGTATTGGTCAGCACAAGCATCATCGAGACCGGCGTAGACATTCCGAATGTCAATACGCTGATCGTCCACGACGCGGACAAAATGGGACTTTCCCAGCTATACCAGCTGCGCGGACGGGTCGGACGGTCAAACCGGATCGCGTATGCGTATTTTACCTACCAGCGCGACAAGGTGCTGACCGAGGTGGCCGAGAAGCGGCTGCAGGCGATCAAGGAGTTTACAGAGCTGGGGTCAGGGTTTAAAATTGCGATGAGGGATTTGTCCATCCGCGGCGCGGGCAATTTGCTGGGCGCCGAGCAGCATGGATTCATCGCTTCCGTGGGCTTTGATCTGTATTCCCAGATGCTGGCCGAAGAGGTCAACAAGCGCAAGAAGGAGATCGGCGGCGACACGGCTCCGGAGGTCAAGACGTGGTCGACGCAGCTGGATATCCAACTGGATGCTTACATTCCGGGTGATTATATTTACGATAGTGTGCAGAAGATTGAGATTTATAAGAAGGTGGCGGCGGTTCAGTCGCTGGAGGAAGCGGCGGAGCTGCATGATGAGCTTGTCGACCGGTTTGGCGATTTGCCGGATGCGGTGCATAATTTGCTGCTGGCCGCACGGCTTAAGGTGTATGGCGCGATGTACAGCATCGAAGTCATCGTGCAGAAAGGGCTGGATTACGAGCTGCGCATCCATACGGAGCAAAATGGCAACATCGACACGGGCGCTTGGGGGGCGCTGGCCCAGGAGTTTGAAAACCGGGTAAGGCTCATGACGGGCTCCAACATTACCATCGAAACGAAGGGCAAGGGACTGACGCCAGAACAATCCATCGAATTATTGGAACGTTTTCTGGTACAATACAAGCGTGCGCTCAAATTGAAGGGAGAACTGCAAAATGCAGCGAAATAAAAAGAAGTCGTACCGGACGATGGCTACAGCCATGATGTCGCTTATTTTGGTGGCGGGCCTGGCTGTCGGCTGTGGGAAAAAAGAGGAAACGCCGGCTGCGCCTGCTCCGGGGGCCGAGACCCCGGCAAACCCGACTACGCCTCCCGCAGCATCCACCGGCGATCCGGCTGACGTGCTTGTCACGTACAAGGATGGCAGCGTGAAACGGGCTGAATTTGACAAATTCGTCAACATTAATATGTTGTTTTACCCGCAATATGCCCAGTTCAAGACCGATCCGGCTTTCCAGCAGGATATTATGAATCAGCTCCTGGCGTTTAAAGTGCTTGGCTCCCGTGCCGATGCGGCGGCCAAAACGACAGCCGAGACACAAGCCAAGGAGCAAATGGAGCAAATCAAGGCGTACCTCGGCATGCAAGAGGGCGGCATGGAGAAGGCGCTCAAGGACAATAACATTACCGAACAGGACGTGCAGGAGTTTATCAGCAACAGTCTGGTCGCCATCGTTTCGGCGGAAAGCAAGGTATCCGAGGACGAGCTGAAAAAGGCGTACGACGCCAAGCTCGCCCAGGATGCGAGCGCGTATACGACAGCGACCGTTCGTCATATTTTGGTCGGCCTTACCGATGCGGCAACAGGCAAGGAGACGCGTACGAAGGAGGAGGCGCTCAAGCGGGCCCAGGAGGTTCAGGGCAAGCTGAAGGCGGGCGGCGATTTCGACGCGCTGGCGAAGGAATATTCGGATGACCCGGGCTCCAAGGATCTGGGCGGCAAGTATGAGAATGCGCCAGTTTCCCAGTGGGTGCCTGAATTCAAGAAAGCGGCGATCGAGCTGCCGCTCAACCAGATCAGCGATCCGGTTGAATCGTCGTTTGGTTACCATGTGATGAAGGTGGAGGCCCGCGCCACGAAGACCTTTGCGGAAACGAAGGAATCGCTGCGCTCTGAGGCGGCCCAAGGCAAGATCTATGAGTTTCTGGAGAAGGAACTGCCAGGTATGATCGTCACGAACAACCTGCCGAAGCCGGAGGCTCCGAAAACGGAGACGCCTGCTACGCCGGCTCCAGCAGCTGAAACGCAGAAGTAACAATTACCAGGATGCCCGCGGGGGCATCCTGTTTTGTTTTCTTTTTTTTGGACATAATGAAACCAGCGGCGGCCTATACATAGGCGCAGACAGGCGGCCGCCGGCACAGGAGTCAGATGTATAACCCCCTGGGAATCGAAGAATACTATGGTCAGTCGAATTCCCTCCATACGTATACACAAGGGCAAGGTCAATCCAGCTTGGTTCACATTCTTCAAGGAAAGCGAGGCATCTAGAATTATGAAAGCAACTGGAATCGTGCGTCGAATCGACGATCTTGGCAGGGTTGTGATCCCGAAAGAGATCCGTCGGACCCTGCGTATCCGGGAAGGGGACCCACTCGAAATTTTCGTGGACCGCGACGGAGAGGTCATTCTCAAAAAGTATTCCCCCATCGGTGAACTCGGAGATTTTGCCAAAGAGTATGCGGAATCGCTGTTTGAAAGCACCAATCATCTTATTATGATTACAGACAGGGATACGATCATTGCCGTAGCAGGCGGTCCGAAAAAGGATTATCTGGAAAAAGCAATCGGCCCGCTTGTTGAAACGTGTATGGAAAACCGCAAAGCGATGATTGAAACGGCGGCTGGCTCCTATGAGGTTTGCAAAGATGCGCCTGATCTGTACGGCTCTTACGTCATCGCTCCGATTGTTGCGGGCGGCGACCCGATCGGTTCGGTTATTTTGCTGACGAAGGATGAAAATCTCAAAATGGGCCAAATGGAGCTGAAGATGGCGGAAACGGCCGCAGGCTTCCTGGCCAAGCAAATGGAGCAATAAGCGTCAGCGTGTGATGAACAGATGCTCCTCGTACATCAAGGTTAGACAACAAGCTTCCTGACTGCTCCCGCGCTGGAGAGACAGGAGGCTTTTTCGTTGTAATTGCCGGGGAGCTGATGCATGCCGGTACGTGTGCTGACGCTTTTTTTGGAAAAAGCGAAGCTCCTGCGGTATAATGTAGGCGTTAGCTGGACAGGAACGGCGATTGCGGGAGGCTGTAGCAAGATGAAGGAAGGCACGGAGGAGCGAAAGCCCGCGGAAAAGCGTCTGGGGCCGGGATCACCGGAAGAGATCGAAGGCTCCGGGGAAGGAACTGACGGGACGCTGCGGGAAGCAGCTTCGCAAAATCAGGATGCTTCGCAGGCAGGCGGCAGGCGGCCGCACGGCAGATCTACGGATGCAGGCGAGCGCGGGGCGGAAAGCGGCGCAGCAGACGGGACGGGGGGAGACTCGAGTCGGGCAGGCGGGCATAAGGCGGTCTCATCGCTGCTGCAGGGCGCTGCGCTGCTGGGGCTTGCTGCCGTGGTATCCAAGCTGCTCGGTACCCTGCAAAAAATTCCGCTGCAAAATCTGGCAGGCGATACGGTATTCGGGATGTATAATGCCGTCTACCCGCTTTATACGCTCATTTTGTTTCTGGCGACGGCCGGTTTTCCGCTTGTGGTCGCCCGCTTTGTCGCAGACTATGCGGAGGAAGGACGGCACGCCGAAGCTCGCCAGGTGCTGCGCGTATCGTCACTGGTGCTGCTGGCGACAGGCTGCATCGCTTTTACACTGTTGTTCACAGGCGCTGAGCGGATCGCAAGCTGGATGGGAGCCAGTCAGGCTGCGCTTGCTGTCCGCAGCGTATCGTTTGCGCTGCTTATCGTTCCGCTAATGTCCGCGCTGCGCGGATACTTTCAAGGCTACGGGCTGATGGCGCCTTCAGCGTGGTCGCAGGTAGCCGAGCAGACGGTGCGGGTGGCGGCGATGCTGCTGCTGCTTGTTGTGCTGCTGCGTCAGGGAAGCACGGCGGAAATGATTGCTGCCGGCGCTACGTTCGGTTCTGCGGCTGGGGCGGTTGCGGGGCTGGCCGTTATGCTTGTCTACTGGCGCAAGGACCAGCGTCAGCGTCGCGATCTGAACGCGCAAGCGGCGAAGCCGGCCGAAGGGTCGGCGCCTGTCGAGTCAGGCAGCCGTTTCGACAATGAAGGAAGCTCACGCGGCCGGGATGCCGACGGGCAGGCTGTTCGGTTAGACCGCGAGCCAAGCGGCACAGGTATGAACAGCTGGCGGCTTGCCAAAAAGCTTGCCGCTTACGCTTTGCCGCTATGTCTGGGCTCGCTGGCCGTGCCAATTTTGGGGCTGGTGGATGCGTTCACGCTGCCCCGTCTATTCGCGTCGTCAGGGCTTGACGAGAGCGCGGCTTTGTACCAGCTTGGTTTGTTCAACCATGGGCAGCCGCTTGTGCAATTGGTTGCGCTGGTTGCGGCGTCGATGTCGGCGGCGCTTGTTCCTGCGCTGGCAGCCGCAGCGAGGCGCGGCGACGGGGCTGCGGTGCGCAGTCAGGCGGCCTATGCGCTGCGTGCGGCGCTGCTCGTCGGACTGGCGGCGTCTGTCGGGCTGGCGCTGCTGGCAGAGCCGCTGAATATGATGTTTTTCCGCACGGCGGAGGGCACAACCGCGATGCGTGTGCTTGCCTTCACCGCCATGCTGACGGTGGTGAATCTGGTGGCTGGCAGCGTGCTGCAGGGGCTGGGCGCGGTTCGCGCCCCGGCCCTGTACCTGCTCGCGGCTGCGCTTGTCAAGCTGATCGGCAACGCGGTGCTTGTGCCGCGCTACGGCATCGACGGCGCGGCCTGGGCCGCCGTCGCCGCATTCACGCTCGCGGCTGCGCTCGCGCTCGCGCATGCGCTGCGCGCCGCCCGGATAACGGCGCCGCGCGGCCGCGCCGTGCTGGCCCCGCTGCTGGGCATCGGGGCGATGACGGCCAGCGTGCTGGCCGTCATCCACGGCGCCGCGCCGCTGCTCGCGCAGCTCCTGCCGGCCCTCCCCCTGCGGGGGCTGGCCGCAGTCACTGCGCTAGGCGGCGTTGCCGCGGGCACGCTCGCCTATGCGCTCGCGCTGCTGCTCCTGCGTGTCGTGACCGCGCAGGAGCTGGAGCTGGTGCCGCAGCTGCGCGGCAAGCCGGTGGCGCTGCTGCGGCGGCTGGGACTGCTGCGCCGCTCGCGCTGAGCGGCGTGCGGTCAGGCGCCGCCCAAGCTCGGGCCGCAGCTCACGCGGCCGGGCATTATGATTGAGGAGGGAAGGTTGTACGATGAGCGCTCAACCGCAAATTACCGTCATCGGTCTGGGAACCGGGGACGAAAGTCAACTGACGCTGGGAGCATGGCGCAAGCTGGAGGCCGCAGGCAACCGCGGAGGCGCGCTCTTTTTGCGTACCCGCGAGCATCCGGTTGTCTCCATGCTGGAGCATCACGGCATTCGTTATGAATCGTTTGATGCCACTTACGAAGCAAATGAACAGTTTGAGGATGTATACGAAGCGATAGCTGACGCTTTGCTCGCAAAGGCGAAGCTGCCGGACGCAGGCGAGATTTTGTACGCTGTGCCGGGTCATCCGATGGTCGCCGAGAAAACGGTGCAGTTGCTGCGCGAGCGCTGTACAGTCGAAGGCGTGCTGTTGTCGCTGCTGGGCGGAGAAAGCTTTCTCGATCAGGCGTTTTTGCGCCTGGGCTTTGATCCGATCGAAGGCTTTCAGCTGCTGGACGGCACCTCGTTGTCCGCGTATGCGCTGAATCCGCATTTGCATACGCTGATCGGTCAGGTGTATGATACGTTCACTGCATCTGATGTGAAGCTGACGCTGATGGAGCTGTATCCTGACGATTACCCGGTAACGGTCGGGCATGCGCTTGGCGTAGCCGGTGAAGAGCGCGTACGCGAGGTGCCGCTGTATGAGCTGGACCGGGTCGAAGGCTTCGGCAACCTGTCGCTTGTCTGGGTGCCGCGCACCGACAGCGAAAACGTTCGCAAGCGAACCTTTGCCCGGCTGCATGAAATCGTCGAAATTCTCCGCAGTCCGGAGGGCTGCCCGTGGGATCGCGAGCAGACGCACCAGTCGCTGCGCCGCAACCTGATCGAGGAAGCGTACGAGGTGCTGGAAACGATCGACGAGGATGATCCCGACCATCTGCGCGAGGAGCTGGGCGATCTGCTGCTGCAGGTGATGCTGCATGCCCAGATTGAAGCGGATGAAGGCTCCTTTACGGTCTTCGACGTCATTGCCGAGCTTAATGAGAAGCTGGTGCGTCGTCATCCGCATGTATTCGGCGAGCTGGATGCCGGGAATGCGGACGAGGCGCTGAGCAACTGGCAGCAGATCAAGGACGAGGAGAAGCGCAGCAAAGGCATTGACCCGCAGGAGCAATCGGTGCTGGCCGGAGTGCCGCGTGAGCTGCCGGGACTGATGAAGGCGTACAAGCTGCAGAAAAAGGCGGCGGCTGTCGGCTTCGACTGGAAGACGCTGGATGAGGTGCTGCCTGTCGTCGAATCAGAGCTGGATGAGGTTCGTGACGCGATTCGCAATCTGGGCCGCGCCGAGCAGCAGGAGGAGGTAGGCGATCTGTTATTTGCCGTCGTCAACCTGGCCCGGTTTCTCAAGGTGGAGCCGGAGGAAGCGATGGCGGACGCGAACCGCAAGTTTTCCACTCGCTTCGCTCATATCGAGCAAAGCCTTCGCCGGCAGGGGAAAGCCTGGGAGCAAACCGACCTCCAGGAGATGGAGCAGCTGTGGCAGGAAGCGAAAAAGTTATGAAATCAGCGGCAGTCTAGCAGGATTTTCCTCAGGGGCAAAGAATAAGTTAGTTCAGGTTTAACCTTAAGGAGGCTATCAAAATTATGAATAAAACTGATCTTGTCAACAGCATTTCCGAGAAAAGCGGCTTGACCAAAAAAGATGTCGAATCCGTCCTGAACGGAGTTTTGGGTGAAATTACGGATGCGCTCGCCAGTGGCGAAAAGGTACAGCTGATCGGCTTCGGCACGTTCGAAACCCGCAAGCGTTCCGGTCGTACAGGCCGTAACCCGCAAACCGGCGAGGAAATTTCGATCCCTGAGTCGAACGTTCCGGCGTTCAAGGCGGGCAACAAGCTCAAAGACGCGGTGAAGTAATGCGTCTGGACAAGTTCTTGAAGCTGTCGCGGCTGATCAAGCGGCGTACGGTAGCCAAAGACGTGTCGGAGCAAGGCCGCGTATGGATCAACGGGCGGGAAGCGAAGCCAAGCAGCGCCGTGAAGGTGGGCGATGAGCTGGTGGTGCAATTTGGCCAGAAGCTGGTGACCGTCCGTGTGGAGCTGTTGTCCGAATCCACCCGCAAGGAAGACGCGGCAGGCATGTTTACGCTGCTGAAGGAAGAAAAAATCGTGCAGGAAACGGATTCGCTTTTCTAAAAGGCATGCTTGCCGTCCGCAGCTTCTGCAGCATCCCAGAAAGGCAGTATTGTCGCAGCCGGCGATTGTACTGCCTTTCTTTTTTTGCATCCCGGGTCTGATCTGTCCGGTTCTAAACCTCGTCCATCTCCCATACGCTGATAATAAGCAAGCTTGGACACGCGGCTGCCAGCCGCCGGCGGCCAGGCGTTTAAAGGGGGACGAACCGATGGTGGAGCAACCGGGCAAAATCAAGCGGCAGGAAATCAAAATGCTGAACCGCAAGCTGCTTGAGGTATCGGGAGTATTAAAGGTAGAAAGCTTCGACAGCGAGGAGTTTCTGCTGGAGACGGATGCCGGCTACCTGATGATCAAGGGGCAAAACCTGCACATTAAAAACCTGAGTCTGGAGCAGGGGCTGGTGGCGATCGAAGGCTTTGTGAATGAGCTGGCTTATTTGGACGCGAATGCCCAGGGCAAGTCTAAAGGGCTGTGGGGCAAGCTGTTTAAGTGACACTCCACGTCCAGTTCATCACACTCGGCATGATGTGCGCGGGAGGGCTGTCGCTGGGCGGACTGTTTGATGTATACCGGGTGCTTGCTGGCCGGCTGAGGCTGCCCGGATGGGTCAAGTCCGTTCTGGATCTCGTGTATTGGTTTGCCGGTACGCTGCTGGTGTTTGCGATGCTGTACGAGAGCAATTGGGGCGAAGTCAGACCGTTTATTTTCCTGGGTCTCGGCATCGGCATTATTTTATACTTCCTGCTGTTTAGCCGGCAGGTGATCTGGGTAATCAATCTTATGATCCGGGCGGTCGTCGCGACAGCCCGCTTCCTAAATCGGATGTTTAGGATCTTCGTCATTAAGCCATTAGTCGGACTTTACCGGGTCTTCATGATCATTTTGGGATTTTTACTGGCGACCGCTATGTTCCTGTACAGAATTGTGTTACAATTATGTCATCCTGTCTGGAAATTGCTAGTATGGCTCTTTAGGCCCTTTGGCAAGTGGATACGTGTCCCCATTCCCGTGTGGATGAAGAAAACTGGTCAAAGCGTCGCGAAGATTGTTCGTCGAATCTTTTGACCGTTCTAGGAGGATTCGCTCAACATGCAGCAGGCAGCTTCTAAAGCAACCAATCCGCAACCCCTCACGAAGGGCTCGATTCGGCGTCGTCGCCTGGTTGTGCTGATCTTCGCTTGCTTTATGGGCTGGGCAGGACTCACCCTCTGGGACCAGGTTGACAAGATCAGCGACCGGAAGGAAAAGGTCAATGCGCTGGTGCAGAAGCAGGTCGAAGCCCAGCGGATTCAGGATAACGCGAACCGGGAAATCGCACGGCTGAATGATCCCGAATATATCGAGCAAATCATTCGCAAGGAGCTTCAATATGTGAAACCGGGAGAGACGTTGTTTTATTCGCCGCAGACTGTCAAGAAATAACCTCAACATAGGCGCATCACCATGTTGACCGTTGATAAGCGGTGCGATATAATCGGCGTAGCTTCGTTTTCTTTTTTGTTTGTCTAACTATTTAAGGGAGGATCAGTTTACTTTATGGCAATTGAAGTGGGCAGCAAGCTGCAAGGAAAGGTGACAGGCATTACTCACTTTGGGGCGTTCGTCGAGCTTTCCGAGGGAGTTACAGGACTCGTACACATCTCGGAGATTGCAGACAACTATGTAAAAGATGTCAACGATCATCTCAAGCTAGGCGATATCGTCACCGTGAAAGTGATTAATGTCGACAAAGACGGCAAAATCGGGTTGTCGATCAAGCAGTCCGTTGATCGTCCGGTGGATGCCGCTCCGGCAAGGCCCGCTCGTTTTGACAGGCAAGGTGACCGTCCCCCTGGTGGTGGATTTGGTCGCGGCGACCGGCCCGGCGGCGGATTTGGAGGCGGCCGTGGAGACCGTGGTGGCCGTGGCGGTAAACCTCCCGCAGGCAAACCTACGTTTGAAGACAAAATGGCTCGTTTTCTGAAGGACAGCGAAGATCGGATCTCCTCCCTCAAGAAAAACACGGAGGGTAAACGTGGCGGCCGTGGCGCGCGCAGAGATTAAGATAAACCGCATACGCTTTCTTTAAGAGGATTACTATAATAAAGATTCAAAGCTGTTCGCTGACCGGTTGCCGGGACGAACGGCTTTTTTGCTTGACAAGCGATGGTCGGTGAGATATACTCATTTTTGTTGCNACTATAATAAAGATTCAAAGCTGTTCGCTGACCGGTTGCCGGGACGAACGGCTTTTTTGCTTGACAAGCGATGGTCGGTGAGATATACTCATTTTTGTTGCGGCGGCGTAGCTCAGCTGGCTAGAGCGTACGGTTCATACCCGTAAGGTCGGGGGTTCGATCCCCTCTGCCGCTATTCATTCCTAAGACCCTGTGTGCAGCACCCGCTGCCTGCGGGGTCTTATTTTGTCATGTATTCGAGATCACGCAGCAAATCGTAGTAAATTGTCAGCCGATGAGCGGCCGGCGTTTGGCCGACACTAGTTTTGTCGCTTCTTCTTGACGGTGGCGGAGAATCGACAGGTATTCCCGTAATCAGGGCGGTTTCGAATCGAACAAGCTGCGAACATGAGGTGACAAGCCTTTCGCGCTACAATATTGTTAGCGCTTTCATTTTAGCTGTCACGAGTTTCTTGCTCATTTCGCGCTGCTTTCGTCTCTGTCGGAAAAAACCTTCGGTATCGCAACGCATTGTGACAAACTTTCCGATGGACAGCCCGTATACTAAGAACCACTAAATAAGTGTATGGGTGGTGTTCAGAATGATGCAGAAAAATGAAATGTTCAAACGAGTCAAGCGGGCTGCTTACGAACCGGCGGACAAGCTTGGGAAGTCGATCAGACGGACGATCGTGGAAAACAGACTTGTCCAGCTCGTAGTCGCCAAAAAGTGGTCCCTGCTGCTGCTAGTTATGGCATTCCTGCTTGGGCGGGCCATGATCCTGGATGAGCTGGCGCCGTTTGGCGTTGCGTTTTTCGCTGTCATGTATTTTTTGCGGCGCGAGCTGCTGCCTTGGACGGGAGTATTTCTGGCGGCGGGCGGATTGTTTTCTTTACAACCGATGCATACCGGCTATTTAGTCGTCGAAATGCTCGTTTTTCTGCTTTTACAGAAAGGCATTGAACGGTTTCAACGCTCTGATATTTCATATGCTCCGGCGATGGTGTTTATTACGGTCTTTTTCGTTCAGCTCTTCTCGCATCTCGTTACGACCCAGTTCAACTGGTATACGCTGATGATGACCGGGGTCGAGGCTTTGCTGAGTCTCGTGCTGACCCATATTTTTTTACAGGCGCTGCCTGTGTTCACCTTGACCCGCAAAAATTACAGCCTCAAAAATGAGGAAGTGATCTGCCTGATCATCCTGCTGGCCTCGGTGATGACAGGAACCGTCGGCTGGACGGCAGGCTCTCTGACGCTTGAGCATGTGCTGTCGCGATATTTGATTTTGCTGTTTGCGCTCGTTGGCGGCGCGCCGTTTGGCGCTTCGGTCGGCGTTGTTACCGGATTGATTTTAAGCTTGGCCAATTCCAGCGCCATTTACCAGATGAGCTTGCTGGCCTTCGCCGGTATGCTGGCCGGGCTGCTCAAGGAAGGGAACCGGATGGCGGTAGCGTTTGGCATGCTGCTGGGCTCGTCGATTTTGTCCGTCTATCTGGGCAATCGCGCCGATATTATGAGCTCGACCTGGGAATCGGTGGCGGCCGTGGCGTTATTTTTGCTGACCCCCTCCACGGTTATCCAGACGCTGGCCAAGTATGTGCCGGGTACGCAGGAAAACCTGAAGTCGCAGCAGGATTACGCCCGGCGCGTGCGGGATGTCACCGCTCAGCGAGTCGAGCAGTTTTCGGAGGTGTTCAGGCAGCTGTCACGCAGCTTCAAGCAAATAACCGTCGATTCGCAGCCGCTGCGCAAGGAGGAGGATGTCGGGCATTTCATGAACGCCGTAGCCGAGAAATCCTGCGCGACCTGCTGGAAGCGGACGCAGTGCTGGGACGAACGGTTTTATCAAACCTACAAATATATGACCGATATGATGACGGAGGTGGAGCTGCGCGAGACGATGACCCGCAAGGACATTTTGCCGGAATGGAAGCGGCTGTGCGTGAAGCCGGATCAGGTGCTGGATATTATGCGGCAGCAGTACGCGGTTTACCAGAATGACCAGCATTGGAAAAAGCAGATTTGGGACAGCCGTCAGCTTGTCGCCGAGCAGCTGTCAGGCGTTTCGCAGGTGATGGAGGATCTGGCGAAGGAGATCAAGCGGGAGGGACAGGAGTTGTTCATGCAGGAGGAGCAAATCCGCAGCGCGCTGGAGGAGCTGGGGCTGTCCATTCATGGCATTGACATCATCAGTCTGGACGAGGGCAATGTCGAGATCGAAATTATTCATCAATATACACGCGGCTTTGATGAATGCCGGAAAATTATCGCGCCGCTGCTCTCGGAAATTTTAGGCGAGCATATCGCGGTCAAAAATGAGTCGGCGGTCGAACGCAAGGAGGGGTACAGCACAGTGCTGTTTGGCTCGGCGAAGGAATATGAGGTGGAGACCGGCATCGCCGGCGCCGCCAAGGGGGGAGATTTGCTGTCAGGCGACAGCTTCAGCACTATCGAGCTGGGCAACGGGAAGTTTGCGGTGGCGCTCAGCGACGGGATGGGCAATGGCGAGCGCGCCCGCGCCGAAAGCAGCGCCGCGCTGTCCATTTTGCAGCAGCTGCTGCAGTCGGGTATGGATGAGAAGCTGGCGATCAAGTCGGTGAATTCGGTGCTGATGCTTCGTTCCTCGGACGAAGTGTTTGCAACGGTGGATGTTGCGCTAATTGATTTGTACAACGCAAGCACGACGTTTATGAAGATCGGCTCGACGCCAAGCTTTATCAAGCGGGGACAGGAGGTGTTTCCGGTGACGGCCAACAACCTTCCGGTCGGGATTTTGCATGAGATTGATGTTGATCTTGTCACGGTGCCGCTTAAGCACGGCGATCTGCTCATTATGATGACGGATGGCATATATGATGCGCCTGGGCATGCCGTGAACAAGGAGTTGTGGATGAAGCGGATGATTACCGAAATTGATGCGGAGCAGCCGCAGGATTTCGCCGATGTGCTGCTGGAGCGCGTTGTCCGCTACCATCATGGCGACATTTACGATGATATGACGGTTGTCGTAGCCCGTATTGACAAGTTCCAGCCCGAGTGGGCGACCTTCCGTATGCCGGGAATGGAGCGGATCGAGCGGCCGCGCACGGTGAGCTGATGCCAGCACCCGACCCGTCACCCTCAAGGCAAAGCGGTGTCCGCGATGGATACCGCTTATTTGCCGTTCGCCCCCGGCTGCGAGCCTCTGCGCTTCCTTCGGCAAGCCGCAAACAGCCGTATTCGCAAGCAGCGACGATGGTGCTGTGGACTGTGCTGTGGACGTTGCTGTGAGCGTGGCATAACCGGAGCAGATTGCTGCGGGCGCGTTTAGAATCCTCTTAACTGGAAAAAATAGCTACTAAGAAGATAGCTACTAAGAAGATAGGAGGAACCAGCGTGAAGCAAATTATTGTAGTCACGGACGGCTGCTCGAATGTAGGCCTCAGTCCGGTTGTAGCGGCCGCGCGTGCGCAGGCGGAAGGGATCGTCGTGCATGTGATCGGCATTACCGATGACGGGGAGCTTGGTTTGCTGGGGGCGGAGGAAATTCGGGAAATCGCGGAGGCTGGCGGTGGTGTCAGCCGGATTGTCAGGCCCGTGCAGCTGTCGCAGACGGTCCAGATGATGACGCGCCAGACGGTAGCGCGGACGGTCCGACAGGCGGTCGGGCATGAGCTGCGGACGATTCTCGGCCATGACCGGGTGGAGGCGCTGCCGCCGGCCGAGCGCTCTGAGGTCGTGCGGGTGATCGACGACTGGTCCGAACGGGCGGAGCTGAAGGTAGCGCTGCTGATCGACGCGAGCGCCAGCATGAAGCCCAAGCTGCAGGCGGTGAAGGAAGCGATCCACGATTTGCAGCTCAGCCTGCAGGCACGGACAGGGGTCAGCCAGGTGGCGGTGTTTCATTTCCCGGGAAACGTAAGCGGCGATCAGGAGGTTGCGATGGATCTCGACTGGACGACGAATCTTGCAAATGTGAACCGGTTGTTTTATAAATTAAACATGAGGGGAACGACGCCGACAGGCCCTGCCTTGATGAAAGTCGTTCAGTTTGTCGCTGAAAATGCCGATACCTATGGATATGACAAGCCGACTGCCGCCATCGGCCAAGCCGGGGCTGCGGGCAGGCGCGAGGAAGGGATCTGGAGTGACTATATCGTTTGACCTCTCGTTTCCTCCGGGAACGGTCATCACGGGAAAATGGAATAAACGTTCGTATCAGGTGGAGCGGCCGCTCGGCGAGGGAGAGAACGGCAAGGTGTATCTGGTCAGGCAAGGCAAGAAGCATTATGCGCTCAAGCTGGGCTTTGACGCCTTGGATCTTCAGTCCGAAGTGAACGCGCTGAAGGCGTTGTCCCGTTCCTCGACCTCGTTTCGGCACACCTGGATCGAAGCCGACGATGTGCAGTGGAACGGCGCGGAGTATCCGTTCAGCGTGATGCGATATATTAAGGGAAAGCCGCTGGACGATTACTTGCGGGACAATGGCTTTGACTGGACCTATGTCATCGGGCTGAACCTGCTTCGCAAGCTGGCTGAGCTGCATGCCAGCGGCTACGTCTTCTGCGACCTGAAGCCGGAAAATATGCTGGTGACCGCTTACGGGGAAGTGGAGCTGATCGACTTCGGCGGCGTGACGGCTGCAGGGCGCAGCGTCAAGCAGTTCACGGAAGTGTTCGACCGCGGCTACTGGCGAGCGGGGGCGCGAACGGCCAATGACGGCTACGATTTGTTCTCCTTCGCGGCGCTGCTGCTCAGTGTAACGGAACGGGATCGGCGCTTCGTCGATGCAGCGGGGATGCTGCCGCAAAACCGCAGCCCGGAGGTGCTGCTGGATTTGCTGAAAGCAAACCGGCGGCTGGCTGCCGTGGAGCCTGTGCTGCGGAAGGCGCTTACAGGCCGATATGCCTCTTCGAAGCAGGCGCTGGCCGACTGGCGGGCGCGCAGCCTGCAAGCCGGCCTGCCTGTCCGGAAGCCGAAAACAAGCGGCGCCTGGATTACGGTCTGCTTCGCGGCTTCCATCGTGCTGTTTGCGGCGGCGCTTTATTATTCATTTAAGTAGACCGGGGAGAAGGGGGCGGCTATGGAAGCGGATTGGGCTTTACGAGCGAAGGTGGAGCGGTTTATCCGGGAGCAGTCGCTGCTGGCAGAAGGGGACGGAGTGGTGGTTGCGGTATCGGGCGGACCCGATTCCGTAGCGCTGCTGCATCTCCTTTTCGTCTTGTCCGGCGCCTGGGGCTGGAAGCTGACCGCTGCCCATGTCGATCATGGCTACCGGGGAGAGGAGTCGGCGCAGGAGGCGGAGTTTGTACGCCGTCTGGCAGAGGAGCTGGGGGTGGCGTTCCGGATGATCCGGCTCGATATGCCCGGTTATTTGGCGGCACACGGCGGCAACTCGCAAGCGGCAGCCCGACACAGGCGCTACGGCTTTCTGCATGAGGTGGCGCGTGAGGCGGGCGCGAATCGGATCGCGCTGGCGCATCATGCCGACGATCAGGCTGAAACCGTCCTGATGCGGGTGCTGCGCGGAGCAGGCCCTTCAGGGCTGGCGGGTATCCCGCTCCGGCGCATGGAGCACGAAATGGAACTTGTCCGTCCGTTGCTGCGTATATATAAGTCGGAGCTGATTGCGTACTGCCGGGAGTGCTCGCTGGCTTACTGCACCGACAGCAGCAATCTGGAGGCCGCGTACTTCCGCAATCAGGTTAGATTGGATGTGCTGCCTTACTTGGCGCGCTACCAGGAGCGTCTGCCGGAATCGTTGAACAGGCTGGCCGAAGTGGCTGGGACGGAGGATGATCTGCTGGCTTTGCAAACCCGTGAGCTGTTTGCCGGTCATGTGGCTGCTCGGGACGGCGGTTTCACCTGGTCTGCGGGATGGTTTGCCGCGCTTCACGTCGCTTTACAAAGGCGATTGATTAAACTAATATTAAGTTATCTTGCTCTAGATACGGAAAGCGCTGATTTTCAGAGAATCGAACAAATCCGTATGGCTGCGCTTCGCCCGCACGGGGCCAATCTCCGGCTGCCGCTGGATTCCGACCTTATGCTTAGCAGGGAATATGATCGGGTAATGCTTCATACTATGGTGTTACCACCTGCCCCCTACGCGTATCGGGTGCCGGAAGGACAGGCGGAGCTTGAGATCGCCGAGACCGGAGTCCGGCTGACGTTTCGCACGCTTGCACCGGAAGCGGACTTGTCTTCCCCAGGGGGGGATGTCTGGAGGGCCGAGTTTGATGCGATGGACATGTCATGGCCTTTGCTTATCCGCAGCCGCCTTCCCGGAGACCGCATATCTCCCTACGGATTAAACGGCTCGAAAAAAGTAAAGGATATGTTCATTGACGCGAAGGTTCCTGTCCGGATTCGGGAGCGAATCCCGCTGCTTGCCGACGGAGCGGGGCGGATTGTGTGGCTGCCGGGTGTACGGCGATCCTCTTTGGCGCCGGTCCGGGAGGAAAGCAAGCGCAGGCTGGTTATCGAGCTGCAAGCCGATTTTACTTTACAGTAGGAGGACTACTCTTGCAAAACGACGTTCAGGAAATTTTGTACAGTGAGCAGCAAATTCAAGACAAGGTACAGGAAATGGCAGCAAGCATCAGCCGTGATTTTGAAGGCCGGAATCCGCTAGTCATCTGTGTGCTGAAAGGCGCGTTTATTTTCATGTCGGATCTGGTTAAGCATATTACGATACCTTTGGAGCTTGATTTCATGGCGGTATCCAGCTACGGGAATGCCACCAAGTCGTCCGGTGTCGTCAAAATTATGAAGGACCTCGATATTCCGGTGGAAGGCCGCCACATTTTAATCGTGGAGGACATCATCGACAGCGGTCTGACGTTGAGCTATCTGATTGACGTACTGGAGCGACGCAACGCGTTATCCGTTACGGTAGCCGCTCTGTTCGACAAGCCGGCGCGCAGAACCGCCGATCTGGATGCCGATTACAAAGGGTTCGAGATCCCTGATGCTTTTGTTGTCGGGTACGGTTTGGATTACGCGGAGAAGTACCGCAATTTGCCGTATGTCGGCGTCTTGAAACCCGAGATTTACTCCACGTAGCATTTCTTGAGAAGCCGAGACTTGCTGTGGTACAATATACAAAGTTGCCGTTTGTTGAGAGGAGGTAGGGGATGAATCGCATTATACGTAACACAGGCTTTTATCTGCTGATCTTTCTAGTCACCGTCGGAATTGTTCATTTCATAAGCACCCAGAACGATCAGAAGTCAGTCATCAGTTATGGCGAACTCCGGGTGCAGTTGCAAAACAAGAATGTAGATTCGATCATCGTCAAGTATGATGCCCAAACGTATTTGGTCAGGGGGACGCTCAAAAACGCGGATACGCCGGAGAAGAAAAATTTCGAAGCCCGTGCGCCGTATGAACAGGGAGATACCAATGTCTTCCGGCTAATTGAACAAAGCGACATTCCCGCCACTAAGATTGTCATTGAGAAGATGGAAGGGGATAACATTTGGATCAGCTTTTTCACATCCATTATCCCGTTTGTCATCATCTTCATCTTGTTTTTCTTCCTGATGAATAACGCCCAGGGCGGCGGTGGGAAGGTAATGAACTTCGGCAAGAGCCGCGCTAGGCTCTATAATGAAGAGAAAAAACGAGTGACCTTCGAGGATGTAGCGGGTGCGGATGAAGAGAAGCAAGAGCTGGTAGAGGTTGTCGAATTCCTCAAGGATCAGCGCAAGTTCTCGGTTGTCGGCGCGCGGATTCCGAAAGGCGTATTGCTTGTCGGTCCTCCGGGAACCGGTAAAACGCTGCTCGCCAGAGCGGTTGCAGGAGAGGCCGGCGTTCCGTTTTTCAGCATCAGCGGCTCTGATTTCGTGGAAATGTTCGTCGGGGTCGGTGCATCCCGTGTGCGTGACTTGTTCGAAAATGCAAAGAAAAACGCTCCGTGTATCATATTTATAGATGAGATTGATGCGGTGGGCCGTCAGCGCGGCGCCGGTCTCGGCGGCGGTCATGACGAAAGAGAACAGACGCTTAACCAATTGCTCGTCGAGATGGATGGCTTTGGAGCCAACGAAGGAATCATTATCGTGGCGGCGACAAACCGCGCCGATATTTTGGACCCTGCTTTGCTTCGTCCAGGCCGCTTTGACCGTCAAATTACGGTTGACCGTCCGGATGTTAAAGGCCGCGAAGCGGTGCTTAAAGTGCATGCGCGCAACAAGCCGTTGGCCAAGGATGTCAAGCTGGACCAGCTCGCCCGTTATACGACAGGCTTCTCCGGCGCTGATCTCGAAAATCTGTTGAATGAATCTGCGCTGATTGCGGCTCGCCGCAACCGCAAAGATATTTCGATGGAAGAAATCGACGAAGCATTTGACCGGGTTATTGTAGGTACACAGAAGAAAAATCGCGTGATTAGCGAACGCGAGAAGCGGATGGTGGCGTTCCACGAAGCCGGCCATACCGTTGTCGGCATTCATGCCGAGCATGCAGATGTCGTGCATAAGGTGACCATCATCCCGCGCGGCCGCGCTGGCGGATATGTGATGATGCTGCCTAAAGAAGGCGAAGACAAGATGATGCAGACGAAAAACGAGCTGCTTGATAAAGTTACCGGCTTGCTTGCAGGCCGCGTAGCCGAGGAGCTGTTTATCGGCGAAATCGGAACAGGCGCTTACAGCGACTTCCAACGGGCAACAAGTATCGTGCGCCGCATGATCACGGAGTTCGGGATGAGCGAGAAGCTTGGTCCGATGCAATTTGGGACTTCGCAAGGTCAAGTTTTCCTGGGTCGCGATATCGGACATGAGCAAAACTACAGCGATTCGATCGCTTACGAGATCGACCAGGAAATGCAAACGATCATCCGCGCATGCTATGAGCGGGCGAAGGAAATTTTAACAAAATACAGCGATCAGGTTCGCCTGATTGCCGAGACGCTCATCGACAAGGAAACACTGGAGAAGGAACAGATCAAGGAATTGATCGAAAGCGGCAAGCTGGGCGCGCTTCCTGAATCAGACGCTTCGACGGCTGGCGATGAAGTTAAGGTAAACATTCAAAGTCAGGAAGCTGATGCGGAGGCCAATAAGCTGGACTTCGACAAAAAAGATCCGGACGACGAACCAAAAGCTTAATGCACATGATGAAACCGGCGCCTTCTGGCGTCGGTTTTTCGAGTTTTCCTGATGGTTCCGGACTAAAAGCAGCTTATTCGCGAGAAACTAAGCTTATGTCGCCGCCGCAGCCCATAAGGGCTTGCGAAATGCCAGCTTTCGTCCCGATTTTCAGGCATTTAAATGTTGACACAGCAGGGGCCGCACGTGTAAATTAGGTGTAAATCTTTAATATCTTTGTGAACATTTTCACCATCTGACTTAGGGGTCTTATCTACGTATGGTAAAGGAAGGTGCATGATGGAAGCTCTGGCACTGGAGCGTAAGGCTGAACAACAGCGCGAATTAAAGGAACGTATCGCACAACTGAAGAAGGAACGTAATGCTATTATTCTTGCTCATTACTATCAACGGGACGAAATTCAGGAGGTTGCCGATTTTCGCGGCGATTCCTTCTTGCTGGCTCAGAAAGCCGCTTCGACTGATGCGGAGGTCATCGTCTTTTGCGGTGTCCACTTCATGGGAGAGAGTGCTAAAATATTAGCTCCGAACAAAACAGTCCTGATCCCGGATGAGCGCGCAGGCTGTCCAATGGCTGACATGGTGAATGTCGACGGGTTACGGGCATTGAAAAAGCAGCATCCGCATGCAAAGGTGGTTGCTTATATTAACACCTCGGCCGAGGTGAAGTCCGAAACCGACATTTGCTGTACGTCGGCGAATGCGATTAAGGTCATCGAATCTGTGGATGCAGAGGAAGTGATCTGGGTACCGGATAAAAACCTCGGCGACTACGTTTCCAAATTTACAGACAAAAAGATGATTATTTGGGAAGGTTATTGCAACACTCATGATATGCTGACCGTCAAAGATGTAGAAGAGATGAAGGCGCAATATCCGAATGCCCAGTTTGTGGTGCATCCGGAATGCCGCCCTGAAGTTGTAAAGCTTGGAGATTTCGTCGGCAGCACGACCGCCATTATCAAATATTGCAAGGAATCCGACTGCCAGGAGTTTATTGTTGGGACGGAAGATGGAACCGGTTACCAATTACGTTTGGACAGCCCGCATAAGACCTTCCACTTCGCAACGAAATATTTGGTTTGTCCGAATATGAAGGTAAATAACCTGAAAAAAGTCGTCAAATGTTTAGAAACGAACAGTCCGCAAATTTATGTCCCGCAAAACGTGGCTGATCAAGCCCGTTTATCCTTGGAGCGCATGCTGCAGGTCAAGTAGCATGCGCTACTTCTCTTGATGGGAAGGTGAGAGTCCACGTGATTCCGCGTTATCTGGTTAATTTTGATCTGGAGCAGTTGCCTACCGTACATACGGATGTGATCGTGATCGGCGCAGGAATCGCCGGTTTGTTTACAGCGCTCCGCAGCGCCGAGCAGCACAAGGTGCTTATGGTGACGAAGAAGTCGCTGCTCGACAGCAACACCCGCTACGCCCAGGGGGGCATCGCCGCTGTCATATCTGACGAGGATTCGCCCGCCTATCATCGGCAGGATACGTTAATCGCCGGAGCGGGCTTATGTTCATCGACCGCTGTGGATGTGCTTGTCCATGAAGGCCCGGCTGGCGTCAAGGATTTGATCCGGATGGGCACGGAGTTTGACATGGAGGACGGACGCTATGCGCTGACCAAGGAAGGAGCGCATAGCCAACGCCGTATTTTGCATGCCCAGGGAGATGCGACTGGCGCTGAAATCGTACGTGCGCTGTCAGAGCGTACGAAACAGGACCCGAACATTGAGATTTGGGATGACCACTTCGTCATCGACTTGATCACCTATAAGGGTGAATGCTTCGGCGCGCTTGTTCAGAAGCCGAATGGAACAAAAGTATTCGTGAAGGCGAAAGCAACGCTGCTATGCACCGGAGGCGCCGGGCAGCTGTTTCGTTATACGACCAATCCGGATATTGCGACGGGTGACGGCATAGCTATTGCTTACCGGGCGGGCGCTCATATCCGCGATGTCGAATTTATTCAATTCCACCCGACTGCGTTATGTTACCCGGGAGCGCCGCGTTTCCTGATCTCGGAAGCTGTGCGTGGCGAAGGGGCGGTTCTTCGGAACATCAACGGCGAGCGTTTTATGGAGCGGTACCATCCGCAGCTGGAGCTGGCGCCGCGTGATATCGTGGCTCGCGCGATCGTAAGCGAGATGGAGAACACGAAGTCTATTTTTGTTTATATTGATTTTACGCATGAATCGGAAGAAACGGTGAAGCAACGGTTTCCGACGATTTACGAGACATGTCTGCATTACGGGCTTGATCTGTCCTCCGATTGGATTCCGGTTGCGCCGGCTGCGCATTATATGATGGGCGGCGTGGAGACGGACTTGCACGGGGAAACATCAATCAAGCGGTTGTTTGCCTGCGGCGAAGTTTCCTCCACCGGCGTGCATGGAGCAAATAGGCTGGCCAGCAATTCCTTGTCTGAGGCGATTGTGTTTGGCAGACGGATCGTGGAGCGAATTGCCGAGCTGCCGGACATCGGCTTGAATCCTCCGGTACAGGAGCAGCGCCGGTCCCAGGAGCATCCGATCCAACCTGTGGTCGAGAAACGGCTGAAGCTGCAGAAGCTGATGCTTCGTTACGCAGGGCTGGTCCGCACCGGCAAGGGGCTGACTAAGGGCTATGAGGAGCTGAAGCGACATCTGGCGATTTTCGACAGCTCTTTAACGAAACGGGAAGAGTATGAGTTCGCCAACCTGCTGATCTGCGGGCTGCTGACGACCGAAGCGGCGCTGATTCGCGAAGAAAGCCGCGGAGGGCATTACCGGGAGGACTTCCCGGAGCGCGATGATCTCGTATGGCGCAAGCATACGGTGTTCAGCCGCAAAAATGGGACGACGGAAGGGCGGATGGATGATGTTTGAGTTAAACCGGCAGGCGCTGGAAACCAGCATCCGGGCTTGGCTGGAAGAAGATATTGGCATGGGCGATATGACCACGATGACGACCATCCCCGCTGTATCGCAATCCGTCGGTATTATTCATGTCAAGGATACCGGAATCGTGGCCGGAATTGCCGTAGCGGAGGCGGTGTTTGCCGTCGTTGATCCGCAGCTGCGCTTTGAGGCGAAGGCTGTTGAAGGACAGGCCGTACAGGTAGGTACGGTGCTGGCCGAGATTCATGGAAGCACACGCAGCATTTTGCTTGGCGAGCGGCTTGCGTTGAATTTGCTGCAGCGGATGTCGGGGATCGCTACGCGGACGCGCCAGTTTGTTGAGCGGCTGGACGGGCTGCCGACACGGCTGGTCGACACGCGCAAGACGACGCCGGGACACCGGATGCTGGAGAAATATGCCGTTCGTGTGGGCGGCGGGTATAATCATCGCTTTGGCTTGTATGATGCGGTCATGATCAAGGATAATCATATTAAGGGCGCCGGCGGCATTACGGAGGCGATTCGCAGCGCGCGCGCAACGATTCCGCATACGATGAAGATTGAAATCGAAGTGGAAAATTCCGAGCAGCTGGAAGAAGCTTTGTCGGCTGCGCCTGATATTATCATGCTCGACAATATGCAGCCGGAGCTGATGCGGCAGGCGGTAGCGCGTTTGCGAAGCGCTGCGCCTCATATTGTGATCGAAGCGTCGGGAACGGTTACGCTGGATACGGTCCGCCCGATGGCGGAAACAGGCGTTGATGTCATTTCCGTTGGCCGGTTGACCTATTCGGTGCAGGCGCTGGATATTAGTCTGGACCTGAATGCACGAAAAAGTCCGGGAGGCGCGGTTCAGGCATGATTTTGGCCGTCGATGTTGGGAATACAACTATCGTGCTCGGCTTGTATCGCGGGCAGGAGCTGCTTCATCATTGGAGGCTAAGCACAAGCCGGTCAACTACGGTGGATGAATACGGGATGATGATGCATCAGCTATTTGTGCATGCAGGGCTAAGCCTGGAGCAGGTGCAGGGCGTTATTATTTCCTGTGTCGTGCCTCCGATGATGTTTGTGCTGGAGCAGCTGTGCGCGAAGTATATCAAGCGGACTCCGCTCGTCATTGGTCCGGGCATCAAGACCGGGTTAAATATCCGTTATGAAAATCCCCGCGAGGTGGGCGCTGATCGCATCGTGAATGCGGTAGCCGCGCTTGAGCTGTACGGCCCTCCCTGTATCGTTGTGGACTTCGGGACGGCGACGACGCTGGACTATTTGGACGAGAAGGGCCAGTATATTGGCGGAGCTGTCGCTCCGGGTATCGGCATTTCGACGGAAGCGCTGTACCAGCATGCTGCCAAGCTGCCGCGGATTGAGCTGATCAAGCCGAGAAGCGTGGTGGGCCGGACGACGGTTTCGTCCATGCAGTCCGGCATTATTTACGGCTTTGCCGGGCAGGTGGACGGCCTGATCGACCGTATTTTGCAGGAAACCGGGTCCAGTCCATTTGTGGTGGCCACAGGAGGGCTGGCCGAGCTTATTGCCGGAGAATCGCGGAAAATTCAGCTGGTAAACCCGCTGTTAACGCTGCAAGGGCTGCGAATGATTTATGAACGGAATATGTGAGCCGACCATCGGTTCAGGAGAGATAAAGGAGAACAACCATGCAAGATTATTTGATCAGGGCGACTGCGCTGGAGGGCAATGTACGGGCGGTAGCCGTTAGAACACGTTCAATTGTCGAAGAACTGAGATCGCGTCATCAAACGACGCCGACAGCGACAGCGGCGCTAGGACGTACGGCTACGGCGGCATTGATGATGGGGGCGATGCTGAAGGGCGAGGAAAAGCTGACGGTACAGGTCAAGGGCGGCGGTCCGATCGGCCAGATCGTCGCGGATGCCAATGCGAAGGGCGAGGTGCGGGCTTATGTGGAAAACCCGGATGTCGATCTGCCGCTGAATGCGCGGGGCAAGCTGGATGTGGCGGGTGCTGTCGGTACAGACGGCTTCTTGTACGTGACCAAGGATCTGGGGATGAAGGAGCCTTACCGCGGCAGTGTTCCGATCTTGTCGGGCGAGCTTGGAGAGGACTTCACGTATTATTTCGTCCAATCGGAGCAGACGCCGTCAGCGGTAGCGCTGGGCGTGCTCGTTGATGTCGATTACACGGTGAAGACGGCAGGCGGCTTTATTATTCAATTGATGCCGGGTTTGGATGACGAGGAAATCTCACGGCTGGAGAAGCAGCTTGGCGCATTGCCGCCGATTACGCATCTGCTTGACCAAGGCGAAAGTCTGGAGTCCATTTTGCAAGTCCTGCTGCCGGATGCTCAGGTGCTGGAGCGCAGGGAAGATATTGTGTTCCAATGCAAATGCTCGCGCGAGCGCGTAGAGCAAACCTTGATCAGTCTCGGGCGCTCAGAGCTGGAGCAGCTGCTGGCCGAGGATGGGCAGGCGGAGGTTGCTTGTCATTTCTGTAATGAGACGTACCGGTTCGATGCGGACGATCTTGCTGCGCTGATCGCTGCCTTATAATTCCGACGGATAGCAGTCGAGCGGTTGTGACCGGAAACAAGCGAGGATTAGTTGAGGGGATAGGTTATGCGAAACGTTAAGGTACTATGGGGAATGATCTCGATTCTGCTGGTTGCCGTTGGCGTCCTCTCCTCCGTAATAGCGACCCGCCTTGATCGGCAGCCTGACGTTGATGCCCATTCGAATCCGGAACCGCAGAGCAAGGCCGAGCAAGAGCGAGCGATTGCCAGCATCGGAGAACAAGTGATTACGCGGCAAGATTTGCAGGACCAATTGCTTCATAAATACGGCAAAGAAGTGCTCGACCAGATGATCGACCGGGAGGTCGTTCGCAAGGAAGCGGGAGCGGTCGGCATCAACGCTGGCGAATCGGAAATCCAGCGGGAGCTGCAACGGATGCAGCAGGGCTATGAAAATGAAGCCCAGTTTTATCAGGCGATGAAGGAGCAGCTGGGGCTGTCACGCGAAGAAATTAACGCCGATGTCAGACACAAGGTGCTGATGGAAAAGGTTTCGATCCAGGGCATCCGGGTCGGAGACGTTGAAGTCGATGATTATATCCAGCATCATCAGGATGAATTCCGGCCGACGATGCGGCTGCGGCTGGAGCAAATCGTAACTGCGAGCCGGGATCAGGCAAACCGTGCAAGTGCGGAGCTCGCCAAGGGGGCCGATTTCGCCAAGGTAGCCAAGGAGCGCTCGCTGGACGATGCGACCCGCAACTCGGGCGGCGATCTCGGCTGGCTGGAGGAGGATGATCCGTTTACCCCTCCGGCTGTGCTGAAGGCTGGCAAGCAGCTGCAGCCGGGGCAGGTGTCCAAGCCGATCGAGGTTGACGGCAATTATGTGCTGGTCAAGCTGCGCGAGCGCAAAACCGAGTCCAAGGGTACGGAGGAGGCGATCCGCGAACAGGTACGGCGCGAATTGGCGCTGAGGGAGGCTCCTCCGCTGAAGGAGACGATGGCGAAGCTCCGGATGAAGTGGAATGTGCAGATTCGGGATAGTGAGCTGGTTGCGTCTGGATAATTTAAAGGTTGACAACCTACCCAGAGGTTGATAATATTGACAGTATAATACCTAGCGAATTAGTCGGATATTTTATACATTCTGAGGAGGAACACACCCATGGCAAGATTAGTACAAAGCATTACGGAACTGATTGGCGGTACGCCACTTGTGAAGCTGAACCGCGTTGTGCCTGAGGGCAGCGCTGAAGTTTATGTAAAATTGGAATACCAAAATCCGGGGTCCAGCGTTAAGGATCGTATCGCCATCAGCATGATCGAGGTAGCCGAGCAGGAAGGCCGCATCAAGCCGGGCGATACGATTGTTGAGCCTACGAGCGGCAACACGGGCATCGGTCTGGCGCTGGTAGCAGCAGCTAAAGGCTACAAGGCGATTATCGTGATGCCGGAAACGATGTCCATCGAGCGCCGCAACCTGCTTCGCGCTTACGGCGCGCAGCTGGTGCTGACGCCTGGCGCAGAAGGCATGAAGGGCGCGATCAAGCGTGCGGAAGAGATTGTAGCTGAAAACCCAGGCTACTTCATTCCGCAGCAGTTCAAAAGCCCTGCGAACGTCAAAATTCACCGTGAGACGACAGGTCCGGAAATTGTTCAGGCGATTCAAGGCCATGACGGCAAGCTGGATGCGTTTGTCGCGGGAATCGGTACGGGCGGTACGATTACAGGTGCAGGCAGCGTGCTGAAGGAAAACTTCCCAGGCATTAAAATTTATGCGGTGGAGCCTTCCGCTTCTCCTGTTTTGTCCGGCGGCAAGCCAGGCCCTCATAAAATTCAAGGGATCGGCGCTGGCTTCGTACCCGACATTTTGGACACCAAGGTGTATGATGAAATTGTTCAGGTGGAAAATGAAGATGCATTCGAAACATCGCGTCGCGTAGCCAAGGAAGAAGGTATTCTTGGCGGTATTTCCTCCGGCGCAGCGATCTTCGCTGCTCTGAAGGTCGCGAAAGAGCTGGGAGCCGGCAAACGTGTTGTTGCGGTTCTTCCAAGCAACGGCGAGCGTTACTTGTCCACGCCTTTGTATCAATTCGAAGATTAAGCAGGATCGCCTGATTTTCCCGGCCCGCTCGCCTGAGCGGGCTATTTGCGTATATGCGCCACGGGCGTCCGTTTGCAGCAAACAACGCCCTTTTTTTCATAGCCGTTTTCAAGTATACTAATCCCAATACTCGAATCCGAACGGGAGAAAAGGCGGAATGGCCGATGTTGCTGACATCTTATGAATCATGGACGACGTGGGCAGACACCTACACGGTGCTGCCCTACGTACAGAGCTTTCCCCTCGCGGAAGTCCCGCTGCTGTCATGGGCGCCTGCGTGGGAGCAGGCGCTGCCCGGCGCATTTGTATTGGAAAGCGGCAAAGGGGGGCGGTATACCTTTCTCGGCCTGCGTCCGGTTTCCGAAATTCGCGGCACAGGCCTGGAGGCTGTCGTTACCGAGCCGAGCCGGCAGCCCTGGCAGTTGAGCGGCAAGCCGCTGGAGCTGGTCAAGCAGTGGATGGCCCCGTATCGGGCTCCGTTTGTCGATGGCGCGCCCAAATGGGTAGGCGGCTGCCTTGGATTCTGGGGCTATGACACCATCCGCACCATTGAACGGCTTCCGGTCAAGGCAGCCGCTGATCTGCCGGTGCCGGATTACGCTTTCGTGCGTGTGGACGAGCTGTGGATCATTGATCACCAGGAGCAGATGCTCTACTGCGCCTATCATACGCATGTGACGGCTGATCTTGCCACCGGCGGCGAAGCAAAGGAGGCGTGGCTCCAGTCACGCTATGAGACCGCCGGACGGAAGGTTGCGGGTATGAAGTCGCTGTGGGATGGCCTTGTCGCCGCCTGGCAGTCGCCCGAGCTGGTGCGGGAGGTCGAAGAGAAGCAGCGCTGTATTCAGGAGGACTTGCTTCATCAGGAGCTGGGGCCGCTGTCCGGGGTGACCGCTGATTTTCCCCGCGACGCCTATATCGGCGCTGTTGATCGTATTCGCGACTATATCGGGGCGGGCGATGTGTTTCAGGTAAACTTGTCTGTGCGGCAGCACAAGACGCTGGACGCTGAGCCGGAGGAAATTTATGAGTGGCTGCGGCGGGTAAACCCGTCCCCCTATATGGGGCTGCTCCGGTTCGCCGACTTCCAGCTCGTATCCGGCTCCCCGGAGCTGCTCGTACAGCTGGAGCGCGGGGTTGTCCGCACCCGGCCGATTGCAGGTACCCGTCCGCGCGGCGCAAATGCCGAGGAGGATCGGCGGCTGGCGGATGAGCTGATCCATCATGAGAAGGAACGCGCCGAGCATATTATGCTTGTCGATTTGGAGCGAAATGATCTCGGGCGCATCTCGGCGTACGGCACTGTGCGGGTCAAGGACTTCATGGTCATCGAATATTACTCCCATGTCATGCACATCGTCTCCGAGGTGGAGGGACGGCTTGCTGCGGGCCGGGACGCGTTTGACGTGATTGCCGCAGCATTTCCCGGCGGTACCATTACAGGCGCGCCCAAAATTCGCACGATGGAAATTATCGAGGAGCTGGAGCCGGTCCGGCGCGGTCCGTATACCGGGTCCATGGGCTGGATTGACTACAACGGGGATATGGAGTTCAATATTATTATTCGGACACTGGTTGCTGCTGACGGTGTAGGGTATGTGCAGGCCGGGGCGGGCATCGTCATTGATTCCGTGCCGGAGAAGGAATATATCGAGTCGATGAACAAGGCCAAAGCGATGTGGAAGGCTATTCAATACAGCGAGCGGCAGCCGATTAGCCGCAGGAGGTAATGACGATGATTTTGGTGATCGACAATTACGATTCGTTTACGTATAACCTGGTGCAATATCTCGGCGAGCTTGGTCAGGACATCATTGTCCGCCGTAATGATGAGATTGATCTGGCTGGTATTGAAGCGCTCGCGCCCGATCATATTTTGATTTCCCCCGGTCCATGTACGCCCAATGAGGCAGGAATCAGCCTGGCGCTGATTGACCGCTTCAAGGGGCAGATTCCGATTTTTGGCGTTTGTCTCGGACATCAGTCCATCGGGCAAATGTTCGGCGGCGATGTTATACGGGCAGAGCGGCTGATGCACGGGAAAACCTCTGAAATTTTCCATCATGGCCGAGGGGTGTTTGCAGGACTGCCGTCTCCGTTTATCGCAACGCGATACCATTCGCTGATCGTGAAACGGGAGACGCTGCCGGACTGTCTGGAGATTACGGCCGAGACGGCCGAAGGCGAGATCATGGGCCTCCGCCACAAGGAATATCCGATTGAAGGCGTGCAGTTCCATCCGGAGTCGATTATTACGGATCATGGTCACCAGATGCTGCGCAATTTTCTCCAGGGAACGGTGAACAGCCCGGCATGATTATGGATTGCAACGGTACCTTGATTGAGGAACAACAAGCCGTGGTCTCGGTAAGCGACCATGGCTTTCTCTACGGGTTGGGCTTGTTTGAGACGTTCCGTACGTACGGAGGCAAGCCTTTTTTACTCGATTGGCATCTGGAGCGGCTGCAGGCGGGCTGTGCCGAAGTCGGAATTCGGTATGCCTCGGACCGCCTGGAGCTGGAGCGGCGGTTAACCGCGCTGCTGGCGGCCAACGGGCTTGCTGACGCGTACTTCCGCCTGACGGTGACGGCGGGTGTAGAGGCGCTTGGCTTGCCGACAGGCGATTATGAAGCGCCTGCGGATTATCTGTACATTAAGCCGCTGCCGACTTATGATCCGGCTGCTTTTCCGGCGGCGAAGCCGCTGCAGCGGCTGCTGCTGCCGCGGAATACGCCGGAAGGCCCGGTTCGGCTCAAGTCGCTGCATTTTATGAACAATATACTGGCCAAACAAGAGCTGCGGACGTACCCGTGGGCAGCGGGCGCGGAAGGGCTGTTTTTGGACGGAACGGGCGCATTATGCGAAGGTCTGGTCAGCAACCTGTTTTTTATCGAGCAGGGACGGCTGCTGACACCGTCGGTCGACACCGGGCTGCTGCCGGGTATCACGCGGCGCAAGGTGCTGGCGCTGGCTGGAGAGCTGGGATTGGAAGCGGCAGAGGGTCGTTTTCGCTGGGAGCGGCTGCCGGCGGCTGATGAGGTGTTTCTGACCAATTCGATTCAGGAGCTTGTGCCGGTTCATCAATTGTTTGAGCGGGATGGAGCTGTTCATGTGATCGGCGCCGGGGAAACAGGGCCGGTCACGCGGCAGCTGCAGCGCTTGTACCGGGCGGAGACCTGCAAGCTGCTTGACGAGGGAGGACAAGGAAAATGAACGACGCAGTTTGGACATGGCCCTGGGGATCGTCCCCCCGGCAGGAGCAGGCGGGACGTACGCTTGTGATGGGGATTTTAAATGTGACGCCGGATTCCTTCTCGGACGGCGGCGCCTATAACCGACCGGATGCGGCAGTAGCCCGAGCGAAGCAAATGCTGTCCGAGGGCGCGGATGTGCTGGATATCGGCGGTGAGTCCACGCGGCCGGGAGCCGCTCCGGTCACAGCGGTCGAAGAGCAGGAACGCGTAGTACCGGTGATTCGCGCGCTGCGGGCCGCGGGCATTACCGCTCCGATTTCCGTGGATACGTACAGAGCGGATACGGCTCGCGAGGCGATGCAGGCGGGCGCCTCCATCATTAATGATATTTGGGGGCTGCAGCACGACCCGGCGATGGCGGGCGTGGTTGTGCAGTTCAACTGCCCGATTGTGCTGATGCATAATCGGACAGAAGCGGTATATGCTAATTTTATACAGGATGTTGTAAACGATCTGCAAGCGGCCGTTGCCCGAGCAAGGGCTGCCGGCATTCGGGACGAGCAGATCGTGCTTGATCCGGGCTTCGGCTTTGCCAAGTCCCAGGAGCAAAACCTGCAGCTGATGTCGGAGCTGCACCGGATTACGGCGTTAGGGTTTCCGGTATTGCTCGGCACCTCGCGCAAGCGGATGATTCACCGCACGCTTGGCTTGCCGGCAAGTGACGTGGTCGAAGGAACGGCAGCGACCGTTGCGCTTGGCATCGTCCAAGGCTGCGGAATTGTTCGCGTGCATGATGTGCAGGCGATGCGGCGCGTAGCCGATATGACCGATGCGATTATGCGTCATCGCACGCAAGGAATAACAGAGTGAGGGGCGCAGCGCGATGGATAAAATCATAATTAAAGGCATGTCGTTTTACGGCTACCATGGCGTTTTTCCGGAAGAAAACAAACTGGGACAACGATATAGGGTCGATATCGAGCTGCATATGCCGCTTGATGAAGCCGGGCGCACGGACGCGCTGGAGCATACGGTCAACTATGCCGAGGTGTGCGAGCTGACCCGCCGCATTGTGGAGGAGCGCACCTATAAACTGATCGAGGCGCTGGCGGAACATATTGCATCCGAGGTGCTATCCACTTATACTGGTATACATGCAATTACGGTACGTGTACACAAACCGAACCCGCCGGTCGCAACTTCATTTGACGGAGTGTCGGCAGAAATTTATAGAAAGCAGGCATAAGGAAATGGACGTACCGGATGACAGCGAGCGCGGGCCGCTAACGTTGGCTTATATCGCGCTTGGCTCCAATCTCGGAGACCGGGCGTACTACTTATCGGAGGCAATCCGTCTGCTGACGGAGGACCCTGCCATCGACCCGGCGGTGGTGCAATCCGGCATTTATGAGACGGAGCCTGTCGGCTATGTCGATCAGGAGCCATTCCTCAATATGGTGGTTGCTGTCCATACGACGCTTCGCCCGGGTCCGTTGCTGGAGCGGATGCAGGCTGTCGAGCAGCAGCTGGGCCGCAAGCGGCTGATCCATTGGGGACCGCGCACGGTTGATTTGGACCTGCTGCTGTTCGGGACTGACCGCCAGGAGCACCCCGAATTGATCATACCTCACCCGCGCATGATGGAGCGTGCTTTTGTGCTCATTCCTTTACTTGATGCGATGGAGCAAGCGGAGCCGGCTCGTACCTGTACGTACCGGGAGCAGCTTGAACGGGTGGAAGGAAAGGAAGGCGTTACAGCTTGGAAAAAAATATACTAGCCCAGCGCATCCGCGCATTTCGCAAATTAAAGGGCTTGACGCAAAATGAATTGGCTCAGCGTCTCAGCGTCTCGATCGCCATCCTTGGCGCCATTGAGCGGGGAACACGCAAGGCCGATGAGCAAATGATCCGGCAAATTTCGGCTGCGCTCCGGATTGACCCGGAGGAGCTGGTTCCTCCGGCGGTTGCTTCGGCCAGAGTTGAGCGGATGTAGCCTGGACATGGAAGCTTGCAATTAAAGCAGAAAGGAGTGAATAGCATGTTAACGATTGGTAACGTTACCGCCCCCAATAAAGTTGTGCTTGCCCCGATGGCAGGCGTTTGCAACCCGGCCTTCCGGTTAATCGCCAAGGAATTCGGCTGTGGACTGGTCTGTGCGGAGATGGTCAGCGACAAGGCGATTTTGCACGGCAATCAGCGGTCGCTGGATATGTTGTTTGTGGATGAGCGCGAGAAGCCGCTGAGTCTGCAAATTTTCGGAGGCGACGTGGAGACGCTGGTCGAAGCGGCGAAATATGTCGATAAGCATACGAATGCTGATATTATCGACATCAATATGGGCTGTCCTGTTCCGAAAATTACGAAGTGTGACGCGGGCGCGCGCTGGCTGCTCGATCCGGGTAAAATCGAACAGATGGTGTCGGTCGTTTCGAAAGCGGTCAGCAAGCCGTTGACGGTCAAAATGCGGATCGGCTGGGACGATGATCACGTATATGCCGTCCAAAATGCAAAGGCCGTCGAAAACGGCGGGGGTGCAGCCGTCGCCGTTCATGGCCGAACACGGGTCCAAATGTACACTGGCCATGCCAATTGGGACATCATTAAAGAAGTGAAATCCTCGGTCGGCATTCCTGTTATCGGGAACGGCGATGTGTTTACACCTGAGGATGCCAAACGGATGCTGGATCATACGGGCGTTGACGGCGTCATGATCGGGCGGGCAGCGCTCGGCAATCCGTGGATGCTTTACCGGACGATTCAATATTTGACAAATGGCGAGCTGCCTGCCGATCCGACCCCTCAGGAGAAAATCCGGATCGCGATTTTGCACCTGGACCGGCTGACGGCGCTCAAGGGCGAGTCGGTTGCCGTGAAGGAGATGCGCAAGCATCTGGCCTGGTACTTGAAGGGACTCCATGGAGCTGCGCGGATCAAGGATGCCATCATGGAGCAAACACGGCGCGACGCGCTTGTGCAGCTGTTGAACGATTTCGTCAACTCGCTCGAAGATCGCGAATTGGCGGTACAATAGGGCTGATGGACGCAAGCTGGGCGTGATGACCGCCAATTGGCTGACATTGACATTTAACAGACCTTGAAATATAATCAGGCAATAGTCATCGGGGTCAGCGGGAAATAACTGCTTTCCATGCGTCCATACGGCAATTCCTCGAACTCATGTTCGGTCGAACTGGTTCTTATGAAAATCTTTCACATGACGGGAGATATGTGGCAATGAGCGAAAAAGAAGTCATTCTCACCCAGGAAGGTCTGAAGAGGCTCGAAGAAGAGCTTGAACACTTGAAGTCCGTGAAGCGCCGTGAGGTGGCCGAACGGATTAAAGTAGCGATTGGCTACGGAGACATCAGCGAGAACTCTGAATATGAGGATGCCAAAAATGAGCAGGCCTTTGTTGAGGGACGTATTATTACGCTGGAGAAAATGCTTCGTAATGCGCGCATCATTAATAATGACGAAGTCGATACGGACACGGTCAGCGTAGGCTCCAAGGTTACCTTGAAGGACCTCGAATTTGGCGATATTCTTGAATATTCGATCGTCGGCACAGCCGAATCCGATCCGTTTCAGAATAAAATTTCCAATGAAAGTCCGGTTGGCAAGTCGATTCTGGGCAAGCGGAAAGGTTCCGTCGTTGACGTAAACGTACCTGCAGGCGTCATTCAATACGAAATAATTGATATCAAGAAGTAACAGACATGCCTTTTTGAAGAAGCTTCCTTCGGAGGCTTTTTTGCCTATTAGGCCGGGTCGGCACCTACTGGAACTTACTTAGTCAATCAAGGAGCGAAAAACATGACGGTCGAACTGGAATTAAATGAATTGCTACAAATCCGGCGCAACAAGCTGGATGAGCTGCGTGCGTTGGGCGTTGATCCTTTCGGGCAAAAATTTGACCGTTCGCATCACGCGGGCGAAATCGCCAAAACGTACGAGGCCAATACCAAGGAAGAACTGGATGAACTGTCGGTGCAGGTCAGTATCGCCGGACGGATTATGCAGAAGAGGGAGATGGGTAAAGCAGGGTTTGCCCATATTCAAGACATTACCGGCAAAATCCAGATTTATGTCCGCGCGGATGCGCTCGACGAAAATACGTATAAAGCTTACAGCTTGCTCGATATCGGCGATCTGATCGGCGTTCGCGGCACGTTGTTCCGCACGAAAACAAACGAGCTGTCGGTTAAGGCGGATTCGGTTACTGTCATGTCCAAATCGCTGCTGCCGCTGCCGGAGAAGTACCATGGCTTAAAGGATGTCGAGCTGCGCTACCGCCAGCGTTACGTCGACCTGATTATGAATCAGGACGTTCAACAAACGTTTATTACCCGTTCCCGGATTATTCAGTCGATGCGCCGTTATCTCGATACTCGCGGCTATCTGGAGGTAGAAACGCCTACCCTGCACGCAATTGCCGGAGGCGCCTCGGCCCGTCCGTTTATTACTCATCATAATGCGCTGGATATGCAGTTGTACATGCGGATCGCCATCGAGCTGCATCTCAAGCGTCTGATCGTCGGCGGTATGGAGAAGGTATATGAAATTGGCCGCGTCTACCGGAATGAAGGGATCTCCACCCGCCACAACCCGGAGTTTACGATGATCGAGCTGTACGAGGCTTATGCGGATTACCATGACATCATGAAGCTGACGGAAGAGATGATTGCGCATATTGCGCAAGAAGTGCTCGGTTCGACGACCATTATGTACCAAGGTCAGGAAATAGATTTGAAGCCGGCTTGGCGTCGCGTGACGATGGTTGATGCGATCAAGGAAGTCGTGGGCGTTGACTTCAGCGTGCAGATGAGCGACGAGGAAGCGCATCGACTGGCCAAGGAGCACAAGGTGCCGGTCGAGCCGATGATGACCTTCGGTCATATCGTCAACCAGTTCTTTGAGACATTCGTTGAAGAAACGCTGATTCAGCCTACGTTTATTACGGGACATCCGGTGGCGATTTCGCCGTTGGCCAAACGAAGCGAAACGGACCCGCGGTTCACGGATCGGTTTGAGCTGTTTATCGTGGCCCGTGAGCATGCGAATGCGTTCAGCGAGTTGAACGATCCGATCGACCAACGCCAGCGCTTTGAGGCACAGCTGGTCGAGAAGGAGCAGGGCAACGATGAGGCGCATGAGATGGATGATGATTTCATTCGCGCGCTTGAATACGGCATGCCGCCTACAGGAGGTCTGGGCATCGGGATTGACCGACTGGTCATGCTGTTGACGGACGCACCTTCGATCCGCGATGTACTGCTGTTCCCGTTGATGCGGGAGCGTCAAGGCGAGTAGTTTATTTTAGCTAAGAAGCGCATGGCTCTGTCCCTCGGAGCCGTGCGTTTTTTTGTATAAATTAAAGGAGCAGCTAACTGGTTTATGAAGCTGAAAACGGGGTAATCATAGATCGAATAAACTTTTTTTGAAATAATGCTTGCATTATGCTTGGTAATTTGATATATTACTTCTTGCCGCTTCTGAGGCAGCCAAGTAAGACCAAGGAAATAAAAATTGTTCTTGCTTTTATGACTTGGAATGTGGTACGATGTAAAAGTTGTAAATGACATTGCCCTTTGAAAACTGAACAACGAGTGAGTGTTAAAATAGAGAATGAAAATTCTCGCTAGCATGACGTAT
>NZ_JCAMRT010000027.1:0-65751 GCF_059821225.1 Paenibacillus sp. sg306046 | reverse complement strand
CGACCGTTAAGCCTTCCAGCGTCGATGGTACTTGGACCGCAGGGTCCTGGGAGAGTAGAACGTCGCCAAGCAATTAGAAACAACCTTACAGACTGGTTCTGTAAGGTTGTTTTATTGTGTTTTTAAACATGATGATATTACATGAATGCTAGTTTTCTCAATATGGCTCGGATGGGTCGGTCTTACAGAAGGGTCATAGCTTCCATTAACTTCAACTGAGTATGGAAGCTGTGACCTTTCTGATCATTAGAAGGACCGGCTTTACCGTATGCGGGCTACGAAACAATATGGTGGCTGCCATGGCTGATGAAGGGAAGCGGAACATTCAGATAGGGAATCAGGCCCAGGGCAATGGAGCATAAAGTTCTTGTCCGACCCAGCCTCCATCTTGAATGGCTGACTTTACTTGAAGGTAGGTGTAACCCAGCCCGTTCGGGTCGGCTTCCGGTTTCAAGAAAATAAACAGGCGTTCAATTCGGTACGGGTCGAATACGATACGAAGGCAAGCTACGAATGCTGTAATGCTGAGACCGGCTAACAACGAGGTTTTCCAACGATCAGTTACGGAGCAGAGTACAGCAAAATATCCGCCAAGCAGCATGATCAGGCTTGGAATCGTAGAGCATAACAACATCAAGCTGGCCACTGGAAGCGTCAATGCCAGATTTTTGATTAGGAAATGACGACGGCCATACCAGTTCGGTATACAACCAGCAGCAACTATTGTAAACAAAAGTGATGAAATGCCGACCCAATCCAGAGAAAAATAAGCTATGTACAGGTAACGCTGAGAGCCATTAATTGTATGAGCTAAAAGGAATGTAAGACCTAACCCCGCTACGATTGTCGCATAATTCCGCCATGTCCAATGCCGAAGCTTATCATAGCGCATAACATATACAATCAGCAGTACGATAAGGCCAAGTCCCGTAGCGATCAACTTGGGCATAAAGTAGTCGATAGGATTGTAAAACGGCATGGGCCCAGCGCTTTTGCTAAGATTCGAGGCATACATCACCAGCAAGCCGAACATGAGCAGCGCCACGGTGGCGGCGAGCAGATCCCATTCCAGCTTTGGACGGTGGATACGGTGCAGCTCCTTGCCGATGGCGCGCGGATCGCCCATTTGTGCGACAGCCCAGTCTAAGGCTTCTTCGCGGCTCGCTCCGGTACAGCTGACTCGTTCCTCCGCCAGGCTGGCGAGATGGCTTTCCAGCTCCAGCCGAATGTGGCGATGCACTTCGCGGGAGCGAACTTCCATACATACATCATGTAAAAAATCACGAACTTTGTCATGGTCGGTGATCATGGGGTTCCCTCCTGCAGCACCTGATCCAGAGCTTTGCGGAAATGCAGCTATTCTGCCTTTTTTTCCTGCAAACGTGTTTTGCCGGTATCGGTGATTTGATAATATTTTCGCTTGCGGCCATCGGTTGTCATCCAGAAGGCTTCAATAAGCTGTTCGGATTCAAGGCTGTGAAGTAACGGATACAAGGTACCTTCCTTCAAACTGAACGCACCGTCAGATTTCGCTTCGAGTTGCTTGACCAGCTCGTAGCCGTACATGGGCTGCCGAGACAGTAAAGTAAGGAGCATGGTAGCCGTTGTGCCCTTGAGCAATTCCTTATTCACTTTCATTGTTGATAACACCACCTGGCTCTATACCTAGATGTTAGATGCATCGCAAATCTATGTATAGAAGCATAATGACATTTTGCTTTATTATAAATATTTTCCAACAATGACAGCCAGAGGAGTTAAGTCAAAGTAAGAAAAGCGCGAGTCTGGACGAAAAGTGAGTCGTGAAGGAGTAGAATCCGGGGAGTAATTCGCCAAACAGTGTTAAAATAGATGAACTTCGGCATCATAAAGCGAGGAGAGCTAACGTTGACTAATCTTCCTTTCCCTGATCATCATCCAGTAAATGCCGGAGCATACGCTCGCGATTGTTCAAAAATTGCTTCATTACAATAAAATGCTCGGTATCCTCAAGCTTTGTCTGCTGCAAGCCGTCCGGGGAAAGCTGGTAATGAATAGCGTCAGGGTAGCTCATCAAAATCGGAGAATGGGTGGAAATAATAAATTGGGAGTTTTGACCGACAAGCGCGTGAATGCGCGAAAGCATGGACATTTGCTTGAAAGGAGACAGCGCGGCTTCCGGCTCATCCAGAATGTACAGGCCGTGTCCGCCAAAGCGGTGAACGAAGGCTGAGAAAAAGGATTCGCCATGCGATTGGGCATGGAGTGATTTACCGCCATAGGAATCTATGATCGGGCGTCCCATTGACTCACGATCCAGCTGATCAATCGTTGTGGCCAAATTATAGTAGGTTTCGGCGCGGAAAAAGAAACCGTCACGCGGCCGTTTCGCCCCGCGCGCAAGCCGGACATACCGATGCAGCTCGGAATGTGAGTCTGCGGTAGAAAAGTTGAAGTTCAACGTGCCGCCTTCCGGATTGAAGCCCCAGGCGATGGCGATCGCTTCAAGCAGGGTCGATTTGCCGGAGCCGTTTTCCCCGATGACGTAAGTAACCTTGGGATGAAGGGACAGCTTGGAGAAATGGCGAAGCGCATCGAGGTTGAACGGGTAGTTGGAAAATGACGGCACACGGTCTCGAAGCAGCTCCACGCTGCGAAGATAAGGGGAATGTTCGAATAAAGCCATGAGTACCGTCCTTTCTGCCTAACCGTATTAATGTGTATTTTATGTGCATTCGTGTGCTTGCAGTGCTTCAGAAATAGTTACTTTGTTATTGTAGCACGAGCATACGTTCGGAACAACTCAATAAAATATCCCCCTTCCTGGCGAAAAGAAGGAGGACTTTTGGCTTGCAGCGCAAAGGCGGAAGCTTGGAGCAGCGATGCAGGAGATGGATCATGCTCCCGTGAGCTGTAGATTCATGGCTAATGAGCTGTGCGCTCCCGCGAGCTGTGGGCTCATGCTTAATGAGCTGTACGCTCCAGCGGGTTGCCGCCGATTGGTTTGCCTGTGGCTCCCCGATCATTTTTGTGGAAGGCGGCCCGGAACAGTTTTTTCAGGAAAGGCAGGATGTAATAGTCGGCTCCGAATTTACCAGCATTAGCTCCAGCGACAAGGATGACAATACCAAGCATGGCCATCCAAGGGTTTGTGCTGATTGTGCCAGCGAACATAAACATGAAGTTCATCAGCAGTCCGAAAAACATTGCGGCTGTTGTCAGAGCGCCAAGGATGAGGCCGAGTCCGACCAGAAATTCACCAAGCGGGATCAGGAAGTTGAAAATCTTGGCATTCGGCAAAGCAAAGGTTTCGATAAAAGCAGTGTAGGTCGGATAAATCAATTCCTTCGTTGTTTTGTCGGCTACCGGGTTGGCGACGGCATTTTTCAAAAATCCGCCTGCGTTAAACGGCGTTGCTGCGGTCAGCTTTTCCCAACCGTGGATCATCCAGTCAAAGCCAAGGTACAATCTGAGGAAGGTCAGCAATACGGCAGCGTATCGGTTTTCTCTGAGCCAGTTCATCATGTGAATCATCTCCTTTGTTTATCTGACTTCAGTATAAGCTTGCCGCGCAATAAAATAAGTGAAAAAAATCACAAACAAATATCTTTTTCAATTGCTTATGGAAAATCAGTGCTGGCGTGTGCGCGCAATCAGGTCTGAAACGGTCACAAACTGGTAGCCGCGGGCCTTCAGATCGGGCAAAATGACACGAAGAGCGGCCACGGTTTGACTGCAGTCTCCTTCGAGATCGTGAAACAGGATGATGTCCCCGTTATGCACATTGCCGAGCACCTGCTGTACAATTTTATCCGCACCCGGCTTGCGCCAATCCTTCGTGTCCTGGTACCAGGACCACATGACGACGGTCAGCTTGTCTTCTTTCATCGAGCTCAGCAGTTGATCGTTATAGAAGCCGCCGGGAGGACGGAATACGTGAGGCATCTGCTCGGTAATATCAAAAATCACTTCCTGCGTATGGCGAATTTCACGGACGAGCCGGTCAGGCGGATAGTTTTTCAAATAATGATGGTCGAAAGTATGGTTGGCAATTTCATGCCCTTCATTAACTTCACGAATTGCGATCGCCGGGTACATTTGAACCCGTTTGCCAAGCACGAAGAAAGTCCCCTTGGCTTCATAAGCATGCAGCAGGTCGAGAATTTGCGGCGTATACAGCGGATTTGGCCCGTCGTCGAACGTGAGGGCGATCAGCTTCTGGTCCGTTTCCACCTTCCAGACGACCTCTTCCTGGCCAGGCACCCTGGTTGTTGCCCCATAAGCCGTTGCCTGAGCAGCCGCAGCCGCTGTGAGCGAGCGAGTCTCCGGCGCGCCCGGCGGTCCGGCTTCCACTGGAGAAGGGACGGCGAGCAGACAGCCGCTAAGCAGCAGCAACGTTCCCCGATAGGCGATCCGTGTCGTTATGCTTTGACAAATTCCCACCTGCATCACTCCCCATAGCTTGTCAGCTGTTAGTGTCCGATGAAGGGAGCCGTAATATGCAGCTTGTCGAATGGATAATACCGGAGGCGGCGAGTTCCGGCCAGACTGCGGATCAAGGTCAAGTTGTCCCCCCATAAACAAAAAACAGCGATCCGAGGATCGCTGTGCGGCTGCTTCTCTCTGTCTGGCAGGGATCAGGAAGCGAGGATGTACACCTTGACCTGCTGAATGCCAAAGGTCATCGCCTGCTGGCGGCTTTGGGGGAGAAAGATATCGATTTTGTTGCCTTTAATCGCGCTGCCGGTATCGCTTGCTATGGCATACATGCCTCCGACCGGCAACCCGTCATGGGAATAACCTTCCACATAAACCTTGCTGCCAAGCGGAATGACGTTCGGATCGACGGCAATCGTACCCAGCTTCAGATGGTTGCCCATATAGTCAAGGTTGTAGCCGCCATTTTCGGCAGGACTTGCCGTATAGGCAGAGGCTTTAGCCTCAATAACTTTGGAGTAGTTCATAGCGATAGCCATCGTCTGAGGGCGGTACCAGGCCGGAGCATGATATTGACCGTCTGTTGACAAAATGGCGATCCGGTTTTGTCCGTCCCATTGGATATGGGTACCGAACGTATCGGCCAGCAGACGAAACGGCAAGTACACACGGCCATCTACGATGGAGGCAGGTGTGTCCAGCGCAGCCGTCTGTTCGTTGATCTTGGCTTGGCGATCGCCGGTCGTCAGTGTTAGCTTTTCCTCGGCATTGCTGACGGTAAGTGCGATCTGCGAACCGACCTTCTGCCATTGAATATCGAAGCCTAGCTTGTCAGCCATGGCCCGAACCGGCACCTGCAGCTTGGAATTGCTGTCAACCAACGGCTGTGAATCAGGGAATTGCATGAGCTGGTCATTCAACTGCACCTTGATATCGGTGTCTGCATGATTGACCTCAGCCTGAGCGGGCGTGGAAGCGGCCAGCGATGCAGGCAGCAAAAATAAGCTTGCCAGCAGCACGGTGTTCAAAAATTTATTCAACTGTTTTCCCTCCTGTCGAGCCTCCGAGGTTAGTTGTCGGGTTCGGGAAGAGGATTTTCCCTAAGCTCGATTCGGCAGCAAGGCTGCTGGAATCGTCTATTCACCCCATGTGATGCGTCCCCCGTACGTTCAGAACAAACTGTTCGATTCGGCTTTTAAGACTTTACCATAGCGCTTCCAGCCCTTCAATGCATAAATCCATCCAGCTTTCCCAGCAGGATTACCGTGTCCGGCAATCGGATGATACAATAGACAGAAGAAAGCAATCGAAGAGGAGGGCTGATATGTATAAACGAGACTATATTATGCGGCTTATCGAGCAGACGGCAAAGGTGATCGGGCAGGTCATGCACATGCGGGGCCGGGCGCTTCAGGAACGGATGGACATTTTACATCAGGCGATGAAGCGGCTGGTCGGTCTGGATACCCGGCTGCTGCAGGCGCTTGCGGTCCGTGATTTGCTGGAGCTTATTTCCCAGGGGGGGCGGCCTGATGTCGGCAAAGCGCTGGCTATGAGCGATATGATGCTGGCCCGCGGCGCATTGCTGCAGGAAGCGGGGCAGTCCGGTCAGGCCGCCCAGGAGGCGGCCAGATGGGCGGAACTGCTGCTGCTTGTGCGCGCCGATGAAGAGGATCGCACGATGCAGGCGGAAATCGACACGCGGATCGAAGCGGCGCTGGCGCTTGTAGGCCGCAGTCCGCTGGGCCAGGAGGCGCTTGATCTGCTGATCCCTTATTATGAAGAAACAGGCCGGTTCGCTAAAGCGGAGGATGCGCTGTTTCACCGTTTGTCCGCAGATGAAGGCTTGCAGCGGGCAGATCGTGCGGATTCCGATCGGCTGGATGTACTGGAACGCGGACTGATGATGTATGCCAGATGGGCCGAGCTGGAGGGGCATCAGCTGGCCGCCGGGGGGCTGACTGCCGAAGAAGTGGAGCAAAGTCAGCGCGAACTCGTAGAAATGAAAAATAGTGCTGTTAATAACCGGTAATTGGTTCCATTCGGTGTCAAGAAATACGAACTATATTTGCTCGGTATTTATCGAATGTTCGTGTTTTTGAGTTGACATGGCATGTTAATCCCTGCTAAACTGAGAGAGCAGAAAACAAGGCCTGCCGCAGGCTGGTCATAAGTTGAATAGTCTCGTATAACATCGGGAATACGGCCCGAAAGTTTCTACCCGAAAACCTTAAATTTTTGGACTACGAGTAAGCGTTGAATCAGAGGTCGGCACAAGTTGTGCTTGGCCTTAACTTGCGCTTAGGGATGTTTCTCGTCGTCCTTCCGATAGCTGGTATGTTGTTGCCGGTTATCCGAGGACGCTTTTTAGATTATAGAAGATATAAGGAAGTAACTTACACTCAACGCCGCCTGACAGTTAGCGGCATACGGAGGTTAACATGGCTGTGCAAGTTGGCGTAATTATGGGAAGCCAGTCGGATTGGGAAACGATGAAGCATGCGTGTGATATTTTGGATGAGCTGGGCGTGGCCTACGAGAAGCGGGTCGTGTCGGCTCACCGTACGCCTGATCTGATGTTTGAATACGCTGAAACCGCGATCGAGCGCGGTCTCAAGCTGATTATCGCCGGAGCCGGCGGCGCCGCTCACCTGCCGGGTATGGTTGCGGCGAAGACGGTGCTGCCGGTCATTGGCGTGCCTGTGAAATCTTCAACGATGAGCGGACTGGATTCCTTGTATTCGATCGTGCAGATGCCTGGCGGGGTGCCGGTAGGCACGATGGCGATCGGGCAAGCGGGTGCGACCAATGCAGGGCTGTATGCGGCGCAAATTTTGGCGGCATTTGACCCTGAGCTGCAGCGGAAGCTGACCGAGCGGCGCGAGCGGATTGCACAGACGGTCATCGAGAAGAGCGTGCTGGCATGAGTCTGAATGCGGGACAGGAAACGCGGGCTTATGACGCGGCCAAGGTGATTGCGCCGGGCGGAACGATCGGCGTGCTCGGCGGCGGACAGCTGGGCCGGATGCTGGCGCTGGCCGGCAGCGCGATGGGGTACCGGTTCGTAACGCTGGACCCGACGCCGGATTCGCCTTGCGGACAAGTAGCCGCTCGGCAGGTGACGGCGGCTTATCACGATGTGGACGCTGCGCGGCAGCTGGCCGAGCTGGCGGATGTCATTACGTATGAATTCGAAAATGTCGATGCGAGCGTGACCGATCTGCTCATGCAGGAATCGTACGTGCCGCAGGGCAGCCGGCTGCTGTACACGACACAGCATCGGCTGCGCGAGAAGCGGGCGATTGAGGCGGCGGGCGTCAAGGTTGCGCCATACGCCGAAATTCGCAGCGCGGACGAGCTGCGCGAGGCGGTCGCAAGGTTCGGGCTGCCCTGTGTGCTCAAGACGGCTACTGGCGGCTATGACGGCAAGGGCCAGTGGGTGATCCGCAGCGAAGCGGAGATTGACGAAGCGTACGCCACGCTGGCGCTGGCCGGAACCGAGCTGGTGCTGGAGCAGTTTATCCGCTTTGACAAGGAGCTGTCGGTCATTGCGGCACGCAGCCCGCGCGGCGAGATCAAGACGTTCCCCGCAGCGGAGAACGAGCATGTGAATAACATTTTGCACCTGTCGATTGTGCCGGCGCGCGCGGCGGACGAGGTCGTGCAGCGTGCGGAGCAGATGGCGGCGGCGATCGCCGAAGGGCTGGATGTCGTCGGACTGATTGCGGTGGAGCTGTTTCTAACGGCGGACGGAGAGCTGTTTGTCAACGAGCTGGCGCCGCGTCCGCATAACTCAGGCCATTACACGATGGAAGCATGCCGGACGTCGCAGTTCGAACAGCATGTGCGGGCGATTTGCAATTTGCCGCTCGGTGATCCGGGCCTGATGCAGCCGGTCGTGATGGTAAATGTGCTGGGCGAGCATGTGCAGCCGCTGCTGGACTGGATCGTGAAGCCGGAATCCGAGCGGATTGCGCCGGGCGTGACGGCCAAGCTGCATCTGTACGGCAAGGCGGAAGCGAAGCGCGGGCGCAAGATGGGACATGTGAATGTGCTGGCGGCAACGCCGGAGGAGGCATTTCGCTGGATAGAGGCTTCCGGGGTTTGGGAGTCTAAGGAGTAACCGGGGAAGCAGAATAGGAACGTACCAAAGCAGACGGAGGCAGAGAACAAAATGATCGAACGGTATACAAGACCCGAGATGGGCGCGATTTGGACGGAAGAAAACAAATTCAAGGCGTGGCTGGAAGTGGAGATTTTATCCTGTGAGGCTTGGGCCGAGCTGGGCGTTATTCCGAAGGACGAAGTGGCGGAGCTGCGCAAAAACGCCGACTTCGATATTGAACGCATTTATGAAATCGAGCAGGAGACACGTCATGACGTGATCGCCTTCACACGCGCCGTATCCGAGAAGGTTGGCCCGGAGCGCAAATGGGTTCACTACGGGCTGACCTCAACCGACGTCGTAGACACGGCGCTTGGTTATCTGCTCAAGCAGGCGAACGATATTCTGGAGCGCGATTTGGTTAACTTTATCGAAATCGTGCGCAACCAGGCGATCGCCTACAAGGACACTCCGATGATGGGCCGGACGCATGGCGTGCATGCGGAGCCGACAACGTTTGGCTTGAAGATGGCGCTCTGGTACGAGGAAATGAAGCGCAACCTGGAGCGGTTCCGGTTTGCTGCTGACGGCGTGCAATACGGCAAAATTTCCGGTGCGGTCGGCACTTATGCGAATATTGATCCTTTCGTTGAAGAATATGTATGCGGCAAGCTGGGCACGAAGCCTGCGCCAATCTCGACGCAGACGCTGCAGCGTGACCGCCACGCCGAATATATGGCAACGCTGGCGCTCGTCGCGACGTCGCTGGACAAATTTGCAACTGAAATCCGCGCCCTGCAAAAGAGTGAGTTCCGCGAGGTTGAGGAGCCGTTTGCGAAGGGACAGAAGGGCTCGTCCGCAATGCCGCATAAGCGTAACCCGATCGGCTGCGAGAGCATCTCCGGCCTGGCCCGCGTCATTCGCGGCCATATGGTGTCCGCTTATGAGAACGTGACGCTGTGGCACGAGCGCGATATTTCGCACTCCTCGGTCGAACGGATTATTTTGCCGGATGCGACGATTTTGCTGAACTATATGCTGAACCGTCTGGGCAACATCGTGAAAAATTTGACCGTGTTCCCGGAAAATATGAAACGCAACATGCAAAGCACGTATGGCGTGCCGTTCTCCGGCCGCGTGATGACGAAGCTGATTGACAAAGGCTTCAGCCGCGAGCAGGCTTACGATACCGTGCAGCCGCGCGCGATGCAGGCATGGGAGGAGCAGCGTTCTTTCCGCTCCATCGTATTGGAGACGTCGGCGATTACGGATGTGCTTAGCGCCGAGGAGATCGACGATGCGTTTAATCCGAGCTGGCATTTGAAGCATGTCGATACGATTTTCCAACGTCTGGGCTTGAACTAGACACAACGTTCAGAGGTCCGAACATCCATCCAGGCGGAACAGGAGGCCAACGCGGTCATGGGAGAAGAAAAGCAGGTTAAGGCGATATCCAGCGCGCAGGAGTATGTAAAGGCGCCGCTGCTGTATAAAGGCAAGGTTCGGGAGCTTTACGATCTCGGCGAGCATTATTTGATCGCGGTCACGGACCGGATCTCGGCATTCGACTGGGTGCTCGGCCCGGCAGTGCCTTACAAGGGCGACGTGCTGAACTCGCTCAGCAAGTTCTGGTTCGAGCAGACGGCGGCGATTCAGCCCAATCATGTCGTCCATGGCGATATTGAGCGGATTGCGGAGCTGGTCACGGACAAGGACGTGATGAAGGACCGCTTTATGGTGACCAAAAAAGCCGAGCGTATCGACATCGAATGTGTCGTGCGCGGCTATATTACCGGCGGCGGCTGGCGTCAATACCAGGCGACCGGCGAAGTGAACGGACATAAGCTGCCGACAGGCTTGCGCAAAAACGAGCGGTTCCCTGAGCCGATTTTCACGCCGGCGGCGAAAAATGACGTCGGCCACGATGAAGACATCTCGATCGAGCGGATGAAGGAGCTCGTCGGCGCGGAGCTGACAGAGCAGCTGCAGGAGAAAAGCATCCGGCTATACGAGTTCGCCCGCGAGCTGTGCGAGCAGCGCGGCATTATTTTGGCGGATACGAAGTTTGAATTCGGTCTGATTGACGGCGAAATTATCTTGATTGATGAAATTTTTACGCCGGATTCCTCCCGTTTCTGGGACAAAAACAACTACGAGCTGGATATTGAAATCGACAGCATGGACAAGGAGCCGGTACGGACGTATCTGGCTTCCACTGACTGGGATAAAAACAGCGAGCCGGCGCCGCTGCCTGCCCAGGTTGTCGAAGAGACAAGCCGCCGTTATCGCGACATTTACAACCGTCTGACAGCGAACTGAGCCTTTGCTGGAACGGGCATTGCCGGCCTGGAGGCCAATTAACCATTTTGCGGGAGGAATTTTTTCCATGTTCAAAGCAACCGTGTATGTAACGATTAAGCAAAGCGTATTGGATGTTCAAGGAACGGCTGTGCAAGGCGCGCTTCATTCGATGGGCTTCGATGAAGTCGGGAAGGTGCGGATCGGCAAGTATTTGGAGGTTGATCTGAACACGGCGGACCGCGCGGCGGCCGAAGAGCGTGTGAAGGCGATGTGTGAGAAGCTGCTGGCGAACACTGTGATCGAGGACTACCGCTTCGAGCTGGTTCAGGCTTAACATAAAGGAGGAGCGAAAGCGATGAATTTCGCGGTATTGGTATTTCCCGGCTCCAACTGTGATATCGACTGCTTCAAAGCGGTCGAGGACACGATCGGACAGCCTGTTGACTATGTATGGCATACGGAAAGCGATTTGTCCAAGTATGATGCGATTTTGGTGCCCGGAGGGTTTTCGTACGGCGATTACTTGCGCTGCGGCGCAATTGCCCGCTTCGCCCCGGTCATGAACGCGCTTGTCGAGGCGGCTGCTCAAGGCAAATATGTGCTGGGCATCTGCAACGGGTTTCAAATTTTGACGGAAGCGGGTCTGCTGCCAGGCGCGCTGCTGCGTAATAATTCCATGAAATTCCGCTGTCACCAGACGCTGCTGTCGGTCGAGAACAACGACAACCCGTTCACGCGCGAATATGCGCAGGGCGAGCTGATCGACATCCCGATTGCACACGGCGAAGGCAACTATTACTGCGACGAAGCAACGCTTGCTGAGCTGAAAGCGAACAACCAGATTGTGTTCCGCTACCAGGCGGGCAACAACCCGAACGGTTCGGTGGACGATATCGCGGGCATCAGCAACAAGGCGGGCAACGTGGTCGGCATGATGCCGCATCCGGAGCGCGCGATTGACGATATTCTCGGTTCGGCGGACGGTCTTCGCATGTTTACGTCGATTTTGAGCACTTGGAGGGAAAAGCATGGCGCAGCAGCTATCGGCTAAGGAGCCAACGGCTCAGCAAATCGAAGAACAAAAAATTTACAAGCAATTCGGCGTGTCCGATTCCGAATATGAAAAAATTTGCGGATTTCTCGGCCGCAAGCCGAACTACGTCGAGATCGGCGTATTCAGCGTCATGTGGTCCGAGCATTGCTCCTATAAAAACTCCAAGGTCGTGCTGAAAAAGTTTCCGGTAACCGGGCCGCGCGTACTGATGGGTCCAGGCGAAGGCGCGGGGATCGTGGATATCGGCGACAACCAGGCTGTTGTTTTCAAAATCGAAAGCCACAACCATCCATCGGCTGTCGAGCCTTACCAAGGCGCGGCGACAGGCGTAGGCGGTATTATCCGTGACATTTTCTCGATGGGCGCACGTCCGGTAGCGGTGCTGAACTCCTTGCGCTTCGGCCGGTTGACCAACGAGCGTGTGAAATATTTGTTCGAGCATGTTGTATCCGGGATCGCAGGCTACGGCAACTGTATCGGAATCCCGACGGTCGGCGGCGAAGTGATGTTTGACGAAAGCTATGAAGGCAACCCGCTTGTCAACGCGATGTGCGTCGGTCTGATCGACCACGACAAGATTCAGAAGGGTGTGGCCAAGGGCGTTGGCAACCCGGTGTTTTACGTAGGTCCGGCGACAGGCCGCGATGGGATTCACGGCGCTACATTTGCTTCCGAGGACTTGACGGCTGAATCCGAGTCCAAGCGTTCGGCGGTGCAGGTGGGCGATCCGTTTATGGAGAAGCTTGTGCTGGAAGCTTGTCTCGACCTGATTAATTCCGGCATCGTGGTCGGGATTCAGGATATGGGCGCAGCCGGCTTGACGTGCTCCAGCTCGGAGATGGCGAGCAAGGCAGGCAACGGAATGGAGCTTTACCTGGATGAGGTGCCGCAGCGCGAGGAAGGCATGACGCCTTATGAGATGATGCTGTCCGAGTCGCAGGAGCGGATGCTGTTTGTCGTCAAGCCTGAGCATGAAGAGCAGGCTCGCGCGATTTTCGCCCGTTGGGGACTGGATTGCCCGAAGGTCGGTAAAGTAACCGATGACGGCAACCTCAAGCTGTTCCACAAGGGCGAGCTGGTCGCGGATATGCCGGTTACGGCGCTTGTTGACGAATGCCCGATGTACCACAAGCCTTCGGCGGTTCCGGCTTATTACGAGGCGAATGCGTCGGTGGACACAGCGGCGTACCCGGAAGTAACTGATCTGAACGATGCCCTCTCCCGCGTGCTCGCATCGCCTACCGTTGCAAGCAAGGAATGGGTATATAACCAATATGATTACATGGTACGGACCAGCACGGCGGTTCAGCCTGGCTCGGATGCGGCGGTTGTTACGATTCGCGGCTCGCGCAAGGCGCTGTCCATGTCTACGGATTGCAACGGACGTTTCGTTTATCTGGACCCGGAAGTCGGCGGACGGATTGCGGTAGCCGAGGCTGCGCGCAACAACGTGTGTACTGGCGCCGAGCCGTTGGCGATTACGGACAACCTGAACTTCGGCAGCCCGGAGAAGCCGGAAATTTTCTGGCAGCTGGAAAAGGCAACGGACGGTATGGCGGAAGCTTGCCGCAAGCTGAATGCGCCGGTAATCGGCGGCAACGTCAGCTTGTACAACGAAAACGCCAAAGGCGCGATTTACCCGACGCCGGTTGTCGGCATGGTCGGTCTTGTGCATGATCTTGACCATATTACAACACAAGGCTTCAAGAACGAAGGCGATGTTGTTCTGCTGCTGGGCGATACGAAGGCGGAGCTGGGCGGCAGCGAGTTCCAATACGTCATCCATGGCGTGACGGAAGGCCGTCCTCCGGCGATTGACCTCGACGTCGAAAAAGTATTGCTGGATGCGGTGCTGGCGGCGATTCAAAACGGTCTGGTCGCGTCCGCGCATGACTTGTCGGACGGCGGTCTGGCTGTCGCGCTGGCCGAGAGCTGCATCAGCGGCGGTATTGGCGCGAAGGTCAACTTTGCGACCGGGCTGCGCGCCGATCTGGCTTTGTTCAGCGAAAGCCAATCGCGTATTTTGCTCAGCGCATCGCCGGAGAAAGCGGCGGACCTGGAGCAATTCCTCACCTCCCGCGGCGTGCCGGTGCAAGCGCTCGGTACGGTAGGCGGCGAGAACCTGCAAGTGTCGGTGAATGCGGTGTCTGCAATTGATGCATCTGTCACACAACTAGAGAAGGTTTGGAAGGATGCGATTCCATGTCTGATGAACTGATCGTCGGCGGACAAGGACTTGGGTTACAGCCAGCGCCCGGACAAGCGCTGCAGGTACAACTGAACCAACAAGGACAAGCGGGAGCAGGGCGGGCGGCACAGCCCGGCTTCGTGCCTGTCCAGCGTACGGAGACCGAAGGCGCGGCAGAGGCGCGTCTTTGGACCGGCGAATATTATAACGAGGGCGTACATGCCCACGACGGGTTTATGGACAAGCTGCGCGAGGAGTGCGGCGTGTTCGGCGTATTCGGCCATGTCGATGCGGCGTCGTTGTCTTATTACGGCTTGCATGCGCTCCAGCACCGCGGTCAGGAAAGCTCCGGCGTCTGTACGACCAACGGCGAGACGTTTAACTACCACCGGGGAATGGGGCTCGTCAAGGAAGTATTTGATAACGACACGCTGGCTACGCTCGTCGGCAATTGCTCGATCTCGCATGTACGGTACTCGACCTCCGGCGAAAGCAAGCTTGCCAATGCCCAGCCGCTTGTGTTCAAGTATCGCGAGGGCGATCTGGCGATTGCAACCAACGGCAACCTGACCAACGCACCTGAAATCAAGAAGCGGCTGGAGCGCGAAGGCTCGATTTTCCAGACGACAAGCGATACCGAGGTTGTTGCGCATCTGATTGCCCGCTCCAAGCATGATGATATTGTGCTGGCGGTCAAGGACGCGCTGCTGCAGTTGGAGGGCGCGTTTGCCTTCATGTTCCTGACGCGCGACAAGCTCGTCGTAGCGCGTGATCCGCACGGCTTGCGTCCGTTCGTGATCGGACGGCTTGGCACGGCGCGGCTGTTTGCGTCGGAGTCCTGTGCGTTCGACGCCGTCGGCGCCAAATATGAGCGCGATGTCGAGCCGGGCGAGCTGCTTGTGCTTGATCTGAAGACGGGCGGCGTTACGCATGACCGGTTTGCGCCGATCAAGCAGCGTGCGATCTGCGCGATGGAATATATTTATTTTGCCCGGCCGGACAGCGATATCGACTCGACAAACATTCATTCCGCGCGCAAGCGGATGGGCCGTCAGCTAGCGATTGAATCGTTTGTGGACGCGGATATTGTGACCGGGGTGCCGGATTCCTCAATCTCTGCGGCTATCGGCTACGCGGAGCAGACGGGTATCCCGTATGAGCTTGGTCTGATCAAAAACCGCTATACGGGCCGCACGTTCATTCAGCCGAGCCAGGAGCTGCGCGAGCAAGGCGTGAAGATGAAGCTGTCCGCGGTGCGCAGCATCGTGGAAGGCAAACGGGTCGTCATGATCGACGACTCGATTGTACGCGGCACGACCAGCTTGCGCATCGTCAACCTGCTGCGCGAGGCCGGCGCGTCCGAGGTGCATGTGCGGATCAGCTCGCCGCCATTTGCAAATCCTTGTTTCTATGGGATCGACACGCCAAGCCGTGAAGAACTGATCGCTGCGGTGAAGTCGGTCGAGGAAATTCGCCAGGCGATCAATGCGGACTCGCTGCACTTCCTGACCAAGGATGGCTTGCTGACCGCGATCGGCCGTCCGAGCGGGGAATACAACCGCGGGCACTGCACCGCTTGCTTCGATAACCAGTATCCGACGCCGGTGCCGGACGAGACAGCTGCGGCGATGGGCTGCGGCTGCGATTAATCGCTTCGCTTCCCTGACGGAGAGCGGATCTACGCTTGCTCCGCAGGGGCGCGCTGCTTGGATGTAGCGCTGCACGCGAGCGCATAGCTATTTATACGGGAACGTGCCCGGCGGAGCTGACAAGGCTGACAGCTTGAGCCTCAGCGGTCCGGCCGGGGCGGCTTTCCCGATTCTGAGGAGGAACATTCTCGTGTCCGATGCATACAAACAAGCCGGGGTGGATATCGCCGCCGGTAATGAAGCAGTAGAGCGCATGAAGAAGCACGTCAAAACGACATTCCGCCCGGAAGTGCTGACGGAGCTTGGCGGCTTCGGCGGACTGTTCGGCTTGAACAAGGATAAGTACGACGAGCCTGTGCTTGTGTCCGGTACGGACGGCGTCGGCACGAAGCTCAAAATCGCATTTGCGATGGACAAGCACGATACGATCGGCATCGACGCCGTGGCTATGTGCGTTAACGACATTATCGTACAAGGCGCGGAGCCGTTGTTTTTCCTCGACTACCTCGCATGCGACAAGGTGATTCCTGAGAAAATCGAAGCGATCGTCAAGGGCATCAGCGACGGCTGCGTGCAATCGGGCGCAGCGCTGATCGGCGGCGAGACGGCAGAGATGCCGGGGATGTACAGCGAAGGCGAATACGATATTGCCGGCTTTACGGTCGGTATTGTCGATAAGAAAAAGATCATCGACGGCAGCACGATTCAGCCGGGCGATGTTGTGCTTGGTCTCGCCTCCAGCGGCGTCCATAGCAACGGCTTCTCGCTCGTTCGCCGACTGCTGCTTGAGCAAAAAGGCTACAGCCTGCACGATACGATTGACGAGCTGGGCGACAAGCTGGGCCATGTGCTGCTTGCACCGACTAAAATTTACGTGAAGCCGGTATTGGCCGCGCTGGAAGAAGTGCCGATTAAGGGAATGGCCCATATTACGGGCGGCGGCTTCCTGGAAAACATCCCGCGTGTGCTTCCGGAAGGCGTCAACGTTGAAATTGATTACGGCTCATGGCCGATTTTGCCGATTTTCGAGCTGATGCAGCGCGAAGGCGGAATCAGCAATAACGATATGTTCCGTACCTTCAACATGGGGATCGGGATGGTCGTCATCGTCGCGGCGGAGCATGCGGCCCAGGCAGCAGCGCTGTTTGAGCAGCAGGGCGAGAAGGCGTACACGCTCGGTCGCGTGACGGCGGGCGAAAAAGTTGTCACCTTTACCGGTGCCGAAGTATGAGTGAAGCACCAAAACGCATCGCCGTATTTGCATCGGGGAGCGGAAGCAATTTTCAAGCGATCGCAGATGCGGTGAAGGAAGGCCGGCTCGATGTTACCATCGAGCTTTTGGTCTGCGACCGGCCGCAGGCCAAGGTTGTGGAGCGGGCGGAGGCGGCGGGTATTCCCGTCTACACGTTCAAGCCGAAGGCGTATGACTCGCGTCAGGCGTACGAGCGGGACATTTTGGCGCAGCTGCGACAGCGCGGGGTGCAGCTTGTCGTGCTGGCCGGTTATATGCGCATCCTGACTGAAGTGCTTGTTGAGGCGTACTGGGGCAGAATGCTGAATATTCATCCTTCGCTGCTGCCGTCGTTTCCGGGGCTTCACGCGGTTCGTCAAGCGCTGGCGCACGGCGTGAAGGTGACCGGCGTGACGGTGCATCTTGTGGACGGGGGCTTGGATAGCGGTCCGATTTTGGCGCAGCGCGCGCTGACGATTGAGGACGGCGATACAGAGGAAGCGGTGGAGTCGCGCATTCATCCAATTGAGCATGCGTTGTACCCGCAGGTGCTGCAAGCAATAGTGCAAGGCGAGATCGACCTGGACCGGATCGTCCGGCCGCAGGCGGATCAATCTACGAACGATGGGAAGGGTAACCAATGAGTCAGACAGTGAACACGGGCAATACGCTCGAACTGCGTTACGGCATGAACCCGCATCAGAAGCAAGCGAAGCTGTTTACGGACGGCCAGCTGCCGATCCGCATTTTGAGCGGCGATCCGGGCTTTATCAATTTGCTGGATGCGCTGAATGGCTTCCAGCTCGCTCGCGAGCTGCGCAGCGCGACCGGCCTGCCGGCGGCGGCTTCATTCAAGCACGTCAGCCCGGCTGGGGCTGCGGTAGCGGCTCCGCTTTCGCCGGAGCTGGCGAAGGCGTATTTCGTTGAAGGGCTGGAGCTGTCGCCGCTGGCGACTGCTTATGCGCGCGCGCGCGGCGCGGACCGGATGTCGTCGTTCGGCGATGCGGCGGCGCTTAGCGATATTGTGGATGCATCCACGGCGCAGCTGCTCAAGCGTGAGGTGTCCGACCTGGTCGTAGCGCCAGGGTATACCGAGGAAGCGCTGGACATTTTGAAGGCGAAAAAAGGCGGCAAATATTTGATCATCGAAATCGACCCGGACTATGTGCCAGACCCGGTTGAGCTGCGCACGCTGTTTGGCTTGAAGCTGCAGCAGGAGCGCAACAATGCGGCGATTGACGCAAGCGCCCTGGAGCATATCGTAACGGCTAACAAGGAGCTGCCGGACAATGCGAAGCGGGACATGCTGATCGCGCTGGTTACGCTCAAATATACGCAGTCCAACTCGATCTGCTACACGCTGGACGGTCAGACGATCGGCATCGGCGCAGGCCAGCAATCGCGTATTCACTGTACCCGTCTGGCCGGCGACAAGGCCGACCGCTGGTTCCTGCGTCAGCATCCGACGGCGCTGGGCATGAAGTTCCGTCAAGGGCTGTCGCGCGCGGAGCAAAACAACGCCATCGACCTGTGGCTGGAAGAAGAGCTGACAACGGTCGAGCAGGCAGCTTGGGAAGCGGCCTTTGACGAGGTTCCGGCGCGGCTGACACGCGATGAGAAACGGGACTGGCTGTCGAAGCTGCAAGGCGTTTCGTACGGCTCGGATGCGTTTCTGCCGTTCCGCGACAACCTGGACCGCGCCAGCCGCAGCGGCGTGAAGTACGTTGTTCAGGCAGGCAGCTCGATGCGCGACGAGGAAGTTGTGCAAGCGGCCAATGACTACGGCATGGTGATGGCGTATTCCGGTGTTCGTTTGTTCCACCATTAGATGGCAAGCGGCCGTCTGGCCGCCGTTTCTTAAGATGATCATTGGTACAGGGGCTGGAAGCACAGCCAACGCACGTTACAGGAGGCAAGGATAACCGTGACAACGACTAGAGCCGCGCAAGCGGAGGCCTATGCAGCAGGGCTGCAGCAGAATGAATACCCGGGACGCGGCATCGTGATCGGCTTGACGCCGGACGGCACTCGTCTGGTACAGGTGTACTGGATTATGGGGCGCAGCGAAAACAGCCGCAACCGTGTCTTTATCGAGGAAGCAAACGGCTTCCTGCGTACGGAAGCGAAGGACCCGGCCAAGCTGACAGATCCGTCGCTGATCATTTATTATCCGGTGAAGCATACGAACGGCGCACATATTGTCACAAACGGCGATCAGACGGATACGGTTTATGACGCGCTGCTCGCCGGCGGTTCGTTTGAATCGGCGCTTGCGACACGGACGTATGAGCCGGATGCGCCGAATTTTACGCCGCGCATCAGCGGGATCGTCGATTTGAACGACAAGCAGTTCGCCTATAAGCTGTCGATATTGAAGTCGGCAGGCAACAGCGAGGAGCAAACACTGCGTCATACGTATTCGTATGAGCAGGCGCTGCCGGGCTTCGGTCATTGCATCCATACGTATGCGGGCGACGGCAACCCGCTTCCTTCGTTCCAGGGCGAGCCTGCGCTTGTGCCGCTTGCGAACGAAGCGTCGGAGATCGCCGACTTCTACTGGAATACGTTGAATGAAGACAATAAAATTTCTTTGCTCGTCAAAACGATCCGCTTGTCGGACGGCGCAAGCGAGCTGCTGGTACGCAACAAAAACTAACAAAGTTGACCGTCGATAAGGAATGGAGGCATGCAGGGTGCGAGTATTAGTGGTAGGCGGCGGCGGCCGCGAGCATGCGATTTGCTGGGCGCTGAAAAAAAGCCCGAAGGTAAGCGAGCTGTATTGTGCGCCGGGTAATGGCGGAATTGCGCAAGTGGCGGAGTGTGTGCCGATTGCAGTTGATCAATTTGAGGAAATCGCTCAATTTGCGCTGGATCAATCCATGGATCTCGTTGTGATCGGGCCGGATGATCCGCTCGCTGCAGGCATCGTGGATCATCTGGAGGCCAAGGGGCTGACTGTATACGGTCCGCGGCAAAACGCTGCGATTATCGAGGGCAGCAAGGTGTTTACGAAGCAGCTGCTCAAAAAATACAACATCCCGACAGCTGCATACGAGTCGTTTGATACCTATGAGCCTGCGCTGGCCTACCTCGACCAACTCCGTGCGCCTTATGTGATCAAGGCGGACGGTCTGGCGGCAGGCAAAGGTGTTATTATCGCGCAATCGCGCGAGGAAGCGGAAAAAGCGCTGCAGGACATTATGGTTGCCAAAGTGTTCGGCGAGTCCGGCAACCAGGTTGTCATCGAGGAGTTTCTGACCGGTCAGGAAATGTCGATTCTGGCGTTTGTGGACGGCGAGGTTGTTCGCCCGATGTCTCCGGCACAGGATCACAAAGCGGTGTATGACGGCGATCAAGGGCCGAATACCGGCGGTATGGGGACGTATTCGCCGCTGCCGCACATCCCGCAAGCGGTCATCGACGAAGCGATCGAAACGATCGTGAAGCCAACGGCGCGTGCGATGGTGGCCGAAGGACGTCCGTTCCGCGGCGTACTGTTCGCCGGTCTGATGCTGACCCCGGACGGCCCCAAGACGATTGAATTTAACGCGCGCTTCGGCGATCCCGAGACGCAAGTCGTGCTGCCGCGCCTGAAGACGGATTTGCTTGATATTTTCCTGGCTAGCCTGAACGGCCGTCTCGGCCAAATGGATATCGAATGGAGCGACGAAGCGGCTGTGTGCGTTATTCTCGCTTCGCCCGGTTACCCGGCTTCGTATCCGAAGGGCTTGCCGATCTCGGGCATCGACCAGGTGGAGGATGCGCTTGTATTCCACGCTGGTACGGCGGTCGACGCTGACGGCGGGCTGGTTACCAGCGGCGGACGTGTCATCGGCGTAACCGGATTGGGCGCAAATATCGCGGAAGCGCGCCAGAAGGCGTATGCGGCGGCAGACCGCATTACGTTTGAAGGCAAGCATGTCCGGACGGACATTGCGAAGCGGGCGCTCGTATAGATAGTCGTGCGACTTTCCCGCTATGCAGCTTCGAAATAAAATCAGCTGGACAACATTTACGACATGAAAGCTTAACGGACAACATGCTTAACCCATGAAATGCTTAACGGTCCGAAAGCTTGACGACATAAGAGATAAGACAGGCCGTCTTTTCCCGCAGGGAAGGCGGTCTGTTGCTGTCTCGCGATGAGCGACAATCCGGTTTTTTCTTCGAGCTTGAGCGTCAATGGCCGTCATTGACAATTGTATCTGTAACATTTATAATAACAGTAAGACATCAACTGCCGGGAAGGATGATTGGGATGAACAGCGAATTCACCATTGCGGTGCATAGTCTTGTGCTGCTCGCCTACCGTCCCGACCGCACGGCTACGAGTGAAATGATCGCAGCCAATGTCTGCACGCATCCTGCTCGTGTGCGCAAGGTGCTGAGCTGCTTGAAAAAAACCGGCTACGTTGCGACAAGAGAAGGCAGCGGCGGCGGCTATAAGCTGGCATGCGACCCTCAAGCGGTAACGCTGGCCGAAGTGTATCGGGTGACTTCGATCGGCTCGATTAAGCCGGCCTGGTGCTCCGGGGACGAGGAAGTGGACTGTCTGATCGCATGTAATATGGCGGACGTGATGGAGGGCATTTTCTCGGAAGCCGAAAGCCGGATGCTTACTTATCTGGAGCAGGTCAAGGTAGCTGATGTGCTGCAGCGGCTGAGAGCTGCACAGGCATCCAAGCTGTAAGGACGGCAAGGTGTCAAGCTGGAGGCCATTCAACCGGCAGCCAAATTTCAATATATAAACTGTTACTAAAAAAGTATCAGTTTTGAACACATTTTTAATGACGAAGGGGAGACTGATTATGGCTATTGTGAATGTACAGGACAGCAACTTTGCAGAAAACGTTAAGGAAGGTGTCGTATTGGTCGATTTCTGGGCTCCGTGGTGCGGTCCTTGCAAAATGCTCGCGCCGGTGCTGGAAGATTTGAACGGCAAAGTAGGCGACTCTGTCAAAATTGCCAAAGTCAACGTGGACGATAATCCGGAGACCGCCGGACAATACGGCGTGATGAGCATTCCGACGCTGAAGCTGTTTAAGGACGGCGTTGAAGTTGGCACACGTGTCGGGTTCAAGTCGCTGCAGGAGCTGGAAGATTGGGTACAAGCCGCCCAATAAGGCGGTACAAAGGTTGATTGGAGACGGAAGCAGCCGGCTGAGGCGCTTCCGTCTCTTTGTTTTTGCTTGATTTGGCAGAAGTTAGTGGAGCGATGTCGAGGTTGTGATGTATAATTACCTTCAAAGGAAGGAGTTGTTGCTTCATTTTTCCTTCACTGTTTGTTGCCCATGGCTTGCCGACATTGGCTGCCGAGCCGCACCGGTACAGCCGGTTTCTGGGGCTGCTGTCTGCGAGATTGCCGAAGCCGCGCGCGGTGGTGGTGTTCAGCGCACATTGGGAAGCGGTGCCACAGCAGATCGGTTCTGCGGTGCTGCCGGAGACGATGCATGATTTTTTCGGATATCAGGATGAACTGTATGAAATCTGTTACCCGGCCCGAGGCGATATAGCCCTGGCACTGCACATGAAGCAGCTGCTGGAGCAGCGAGGGATTGCCTGTGAGCTGGATGATCGGCGCGGACTCGATCACGGAGCCTGGGTTGTGCTGAAGCTGATGTATGCCGGCGCGGATGTGCCGGTTGTGACGATGTCAGTGCATGCCGGATTAGTACCGGAGGAGCAATACCGGATCGGCCGTGCGCTGGCCGAGCTGCGCGAGCAGCAGGTGCTGATTATTGGCAGCGGCGGAACTGTCCATAATCTGCACCGCCTGACGTGGCAGGAGCATGAGGCTGAGAGCTGGGCGATTGCATTCGACCAGTGGCTGGCCGGCTGTCTGGAGACGTGGGACACGGACCGTCTGTTCCGCTATGAGCTGGAGGCTCCTTTTGCCGAGGCTGCTGTCCCGCGCTCGGAGCATCTGGCTCCGCTGCTGATCGCGATGGGCGCGGCCGAGCGGGGCCGGAGGGCGAAGCTGCTGCATCGCGAATATCAATATGGCTCCTTATCGCTCAGCTGTTGGATGTTTGCTTAGTTTATTTTAGGCCCATAGGCGCCGATAAACGCTCATGGTTACATCGTTGGGAATGAGGTGATCGCTAGTGAAACAAACGAATAAAATCTGGATTGGCCGGGTCATCCGGGGGCTGCTGATCGGTACGCTGAGCTGGACGGTGACCGGTTGCTCTCCTGAGCAGCCGCCCGTGATTGCCCTCGTACCCCAGGAGTCTGCTGAGACAGTTGTTCGTCCGGAGCAGCCGCCTGCGCCCGCTCCGGCACCGGCGCATGTTGCTCCGTTGACCGGCGTGAGGGTCGCTGACAAGCAGGAGGCGCGCCCGGTGATGGTCGTGATCAATAACGCGCCGCAAGCCCGTCCTCAAAGCGGTCTTGCAGAGGCCGACCTGCTGTTTGAGGTGCTTGCGGAAGGGGAGATTACCCGGCTGCTTGCTTTTTATCAAAGTCAATCCTCGGACGTGCCGGTGGGACCGGTACGCAGTATCCGGCCTTATTTCATCAGCCTTGGCAAAAGCTACGATGCAATTCAGGTGCATGCAGGCGGCAGCCCGGACGGGTACGAGATGATCCGCCGACAGCGGGTCGCCAATATGGATGAAATCACGAACTCCGGACCGTATTTCCAGCGGGATAAGTCGCGCAAGGCGCCGCATAATTTGTATACAACGATTGATCAGGTCAGGCAGGGAGCCATCAAACGCGGACTGGATGAGCCAGGTCCGGCGCTGCCTGTATACGCCTTCCTTGCGCCGAAATCGGATGGAACAAGCCCGGCCGCGCTTGAGACAAGCAGTGCGGGCAGCAGAGAAGCGCTCAGGCTGGACGTTACGTTTCTCGTAAAGTCTTATCAGGTTTCGTATGCGTATGACCCGGCGGACTATGTGTATGTTCGTTCGATCAACGGCAAGCCGCACGAGGATCTGAATGGCGGACAGCCGCTAAGCGCGGCAAATGTGATTGTAATGGGCGCATCGCATAAAGTGCTGGATAACGAAGGCAGGCGGGACGTCAAGCTGACAGGCTCCGGCGCTGCACTGCTGTTTCAGCAAGGGACCGTCCGCTCCGTGGAATGGCGCCGGGCACGTGAAGAAGACCCTGTCCGCTGGTTCGAACAGGGCCGTGAAGTGTCCTTGCTGCCGGGGCAAACGCATGTGATGGTGGTGCCGGACGCCCCGACCTTCGAGGAGCATATCGTTTATTGAGCGAGCAGAGCCGACATTTTTTTCTTCCACAAGTCGATGTAAGGGTCCAGCGCCCAATGAGTCATGATCACCGATTCATGCGGCTGCAGCTCGACGGTCAGCAGCGGGCTTGAAATCAAACCGTTCTGATACGGGTAAATGATCAGATGCCGTTCGGTCACGACAGCTACGATATCTTTGTTCGGTGACGAAAAAGCGTCCAGGGCGGCTGGCTGCACGCGCTTGATTTCCAGCCAGTCGGTGACGAGCTTGTCGTGCGAGACGACTTCCGCAGGCAAAGGCAGCGGCAGCTCCTGCAGCCGGAGCTTGGAGCCTGAAGCTGCCGCAGCTTCGGCGGCGGCCGATCCGGATGTTGAGGCGGCTGCAGTGGACGCAGCCGTTGCGACCTGGGCAACCCAGCGTCCCTGCCGACGCGAAATCGTCCAGTTATCTCCGTCCAGCGCCGTCACAGGCAGCGAGAGGGCGGAGACGCCGGTTGCGGAGACAGCTGTTGACGGTGACGGAGCAGCAGCAGCCAGTTCCTGCAGCACGGGCTCAACCCGGGCCCCGTAAATGTCCTGCAGCTTGATATGCGGTTGGGCAGCCGAATCCGGCGAGCCGCTGCTGTTTGCGGCGGCTAGCTGACGCACTTCCTTCACCCATACATTTGTTGTGGTCAAGTCTGCAGCCGCCTGGTCGTTTGCTTGCTGTTTTGTAACCTGCTGCTCCATCGCAATGTACCGGTTGCCGACAAACAGCAGCTTTTCCGAATGGGTAACGGACTTCGTTCCCGGCTGCTTGCCGAGCTCGTTTGCTGGCGCAGGCAAAGCCGTTCCAGGCCGGGCTTCACTCGCCAGCGTCGCCGTCAAGCGATTCGCCAAACCGCCGCCGGAGGCTGCTGTGCGAGCTTCCGACAGGCGCCAGAAATCAAGCTTGTAGGGCATCACGATGCCGCGGTTGGCGGCCATGATCTGCAGACGCTTCGCCTCCGGGGCGATGAGCAGCGTACGGTATTCGCTTCGGCTGGCTGAGCCGTTGTCGGCGCTCAGATCGGTCCGCAAACCGAGAAGCAGCGCAGAGCGTACGGTCGATTCGTAATCGTTTATGATCGCTTGCGACGCGGAGCGCGGCGCAGGCTCCTGCTCCACGATGGCTAGCGGCGGCGCGGGGACCGGCTGCCGCTGACCGATCCCGAACAGGACGAGACCGATGACAGCGGCCGCAGTGGCCGCCGCAATCCAGGGGCGTCTCCATACCGGGGAGGCCGGAGCCGCTACCGCTTGGTCCAGACGTGCTTCGATGCGCTGGCGCAAGGCTTCCGTGAATCCATCTTGATCGAACGGGCCGTTAACCAATTGTTGTTTCCACTTATTGTCGATCGGGTCCATGGTCAAGACTCTCCTTCAACCTCGAAATTTTGCCGCGCGCATGAAATAGCCTGGACTTCACTGTGCCCTCGCTGACCCCCAGCACATCGGCGATTTCCTTCATCGACAGCTGATGATGGGCGAACAGCACCAGTACCTCCCGATATTTGGCAGGCAGCTTCAGCACCAGCTCCCATACGTCATTGAGCGCCATCCGGGCCATCACATCCTGCTCGGCGGAAGCGGCTGCCTGCTCATCTCTGGCCGTAAAGGCGTCCACCAGCGTCACCCTGCGCAGAAAAGCCGATTTGCGGTAGTCCAGCGTCATGTTCCGTGTAATCGCAAGCAGCCACGTTTTGACCGACGATTCGCTGCGGAACGTGTACAGGTTGCGATATACTTTGATAAATACCTCTTGGGTAATATCGTCAGCCTGATCCCACTTGCGTGTGATGCTGTAGGCATAATTCCATACGTCCTTGCCGTAAGCGGTCATCAGCTCATGTAAAATTTCTTTTTTGTCCGTACTGTCGGACAAGTATTTTAAGTATTCAAAATTTACTTCCGAATCCACTACGGACACCTCTAGTCTTATGACGATCAGTTCCTGGCAAAAGTTCAGTCTCCTACCAGTGTACTTGCATCGCTGCTATTAATCAAAGAGGTTTTCTAGCAGCGTCCATAAGGGGCTGTTAAGGCGCCGTCAGCTCGGGAACGGTGACAAGTGTGTAACCTTGTGCTTGTAAATAGTCAATCGCCAGTGGCAGCGCCTCGACCATGTTGTGCAAATTTCCTTTCTTGCCGCCGAAGCTGTGCATCAAAATAATGCCGCCTGGCTTCACTTGCTTGCGGATGATCGCCAGCATATCCTGCGCCGTATTGCCGGACCAGTCGCGTGTATCCACGGTCCAGCCGACCAGCTCGCGGTCCAGCTCCTTCAGATGCTTTTTCAGCACAGATGACGTAGCGCCGTAGGGAGCGCGGAACAGCGTGGCCGACTGTCCTGTAGTCTGGCGGATGAGCCGGTCTGTTTCATCAACCTCCCGGTCGATGCGGTCAGCCGACAGCTTGGACAAATCGGCATGGGTCAGGGAATGATTGCCGATCACATGGCCTTCCTCTTGAATCCGCTTGAGCACGTCCGGATGGTGGCTGATCTGTGTGCCTACGACAAAAAAAGTCGCCTTCACCTGATGCTCCTTCAAAATGTCGAGGACAGCCGGCGTATACTTCGCATCCGGTCCGTCATCGAAGGTGAGCGCGACCCGCTTGGCGGCATGGGGGACATTGGCTGTTCCGGCTTCACCCTGTCCCGCAGCTCCGCTGGACGAAGGGCGGATGACCGCATGTGACGCTTCGGCGGCTGGTCTGGTATCCAGCGAAAGCGACTGCGGCGCAGGCGGCCCTTCGATCGGAAGGAAGACGGCCACCGGTTCCTTGGCGCTTTCCAGGACGGCCGGGATCGGGGCCGCGGGTGCTGTCCCGATCAATGCGGCAAGCAGCATGGCCGATATACTGAGCCCGGCGATACCGCCCCAAATCCATTTTCTTTCAATTGCTGCATGTAAAGCCATGTCCGTTTCCTCTTTCATGAGCTACATCGGCTGTATGCCCACTGGCGTGAAGCATTCGTCGGATGATTACCTATTTTGACGAAACGTAGCGAAATTTAGTTCAAGCCTGCGGCGGTATTTTTACGGGTTTTTCGAATTTTCGGCCGCACGAAAAAAAGCCGGAGCGCGGGCAGGAGCAACCCGCGGCATCGGCCTCGAAAACACGGCCTGCGGCCGCTGCTTCAGCTTATCCATAAATCCGCTCAAAAGGCGGTACAAATGCTTCCTCGCGGCGGCCTCTCCGGAGCGCGGCCTCATCTTCGTCTCGGATTCGGGCATGTCCGTCATCACGCGCAAGCACAAGCACCTTGCCATGATCCAGCTCGGCCTCCAGCCGGGCGGCCTCATGCTTGCCGATGTTCAGCGACTCCAGCTTCGCCCGCAGCTGATTGCCGCGCGACCGGAACAAGTTGGCGAAGGCAGTGGCCACGCCCTCCTCCATCATGCCGATCGTATTGGTATCTGTCAGTTTGCTTAACTGCTCTGTCCGGTCGTTCTCATGGGCCAATACGTAAATGTCGCTAAGCCTATGCCCCTGCTCGCGAAACTCCCGGATGGCGCGAAGTACTTGATCTGTGCCGTCAACCAGCTTGATTTTCGTATTCATTATGACTCCCTCCCGCGTATATAAATGGCCGCTTTCCGCAGCTGCTCGCCAAATACGCTGCTTCATGCGTCATGAGACAACCTGCGTGGCAATGCCCGGCGGCGGTCCGGTCGGCCGCTTGGCTGACCTGTGTCCTACTTACCCGTGCCGCTCCGGGCTGAACCGGCGGACAGCTGTTTCAAAACGGAGCAATGCGGTTACATAAGGGGAGAAAACCTTTAAATTCTGATATGATAAGAATTGCAGCATGAGGCAAGCGAATCAAGGTTAGGGGCGACGCGAGATGAACATCGCGATTGTAGATGACAATCCGGTTAATATTATCGTCATCGAGAAAATTTTGAAAAGTGCCGGATACAGTATGTTTTGGAAGGAATCATCGGCGATCCAATTGCTCAAGCGGTTGAACAGTCATGCGGATGAAGGGAAAATCCCGGTCGATCTGATTTTGATGGATATGATGATGCCTGAGATGGATGGAATAGAAGCTTGCCGGCTTATTCACAGCGACGAGCGGATGAAGGATATTCCGGTAATTATTGTGACGGCGCTAGGCGATTCCAACAAGCTTGCAGAAGCGTTGGAGGCCGGCGCTATTGACTATGTCATGAAGCCTGTCAACAAGGTGGAGCTGGTTGCACGAATTCGGGTTGCGCTGCGGTTGAAGTTCGAGAAGGACTGGCACAAGGAAAACGAGGCGCGCATCCGCAGCGAGCTGGAGCTGGCCCGGCAGGTGCAGGGCAGTGTGCTCAGTTTGCCGCTGGTCAAGGAGCAGATTGCGATCGGCGCGGCCTATTACCCGTCGTCTGAGCTTGCCGGCGATTTTTACGCCTGGTACCGGATCGACGACCAGCGGTACGGGGTCATCATTTTGGACATTATGGGCCACGGCATTTCGTCTTCGCTGGTCTGTATGTTTATTTCGTCGGTCATGCAGGATACGATTACGCGGTTTGTGTCGCCGGAGTTTGTCGTGGCCGAGCTGAACCGGTACATGCATCAGCTGAATCACAAGAGCGCCAATGTCAGCTACTATTTTACAGCGATTTATTTGCTGATTGATACGGGCGAACGTACCATCGAATATGTGAACGCTGGACATCCGCCCGGCTTCATCTTTGAGGAAGGGAAGGAGCCGGTTGCGCTGGATCAGGGAAGCTGCGCCGTCGGTTTTTTCGACCAGATGGATATTGTCAAATCGACGCATACGTACGAGCGGCCGATCCGGATCGCGTTGTATACGGACGGACTGCTTGAAGCGCTCCCGCTGCCGCCGGACTATCCGGCTGAGGCTCCGGAATCTGACGTGCTGCGAGACCGGCTCCACGAACATGTGCTGGATGGCCGCTGCCCGGAGCACTTGGTGATGCAGGTGCTGCCGGCCGACATTATGGAAGCGCGCAAGGATGACATCTGTCTTGTGCTGATATCGGCGCTCTGACCCGCATAGGGATGAGGCGGAGGCGCAGGGCCGCCGGGAAACGCAGATGGGGATGGGGAACCGGACATGAAAATAAAGTCGAAGCTGCTGCTGGGCTTCGGGGTTGTGCTTGTCATTTTATTTATATTGGCAGGCATCGGCATCAATCGTCTCAGCAGCACGGATGAAAGCATTACCGAAATTTATGAAAACCGTTACGCTAAGGTTAGGCTGAGCATGCAGATGCGCAAGGAAATTTACGAGCTCGCGCAAGCGCAAAGCAACCTGCTGCTCGAAACCGACGAAGCGGCCAACGCGATTACTGCTGAGCGGGTACGGGCGCTCGGAGCGTCAGTGAAGAAAAAATTGAATGAAATCGACGGACTTCCGCTGGACACGATCGAGCGCTCGTATGTGGATAACCTGCAGGCGCGAACCGAGGCGTATCTTGTGTACGTGGGCCAGATCGTGCAGATGCACCAGTCCGGGAGGCGGCAGCAAGCGATTGAGCTGCGCAACGGCAACGGCGGCAAGCTGCGCGAGGCATTGATGCAGGCGATGAGCGAGCTGAATGAGCTGGAAGAGCAGTTCATGGAGGAGCAGGTCAGCTCAACGCTGGCGGACAATAAGCGGACCTTCACGACGACAGGGCTGCTGACGCTGCTGGGACTGCTGATCGGCGTCGGTATTATGTACTGGATTGTACACAGTATGAGCCAAGGAGTCAGTGTGCTGTCAGCGATGATCAGAGGTTTCTCCGGCGGCACGTGGGGGGAAGGCTCGGTACGTATTCCGGTCACTTCCCAGGATGAGTTCGGCCAGGTCGCGAGCATGTTTAACCGGCTGGCTGACGACCTGGAGCAAGCGGCGGGGAAAGAGCGGGAGCTGAACCGCGTGAATGAGGAAATGCTCTGGCTGCGCACCGAGGTGACGATTCTGTACAATGAGCTGCAGGAAAGCACGCGGGTGGAGCAGCTGGCTGCAGGCTTTATGGGGCGCATCTCCCGCGTATTGGAGGCATACAGCGGGGCATTTTACGTCGTGCGGCCCAGTATGATGCAGGAGAAAAAGCTGGAGCTTGCCGGCACCTACGCATCCGGCGGCGCGATGGCGGCTCAGGAGCTGGCGCTGGGCGAAGGACTGCTGGGCCAAGCCGCAAGCGACGGCCGGGTGATCCGTATTGTCGGACATACCGGTGAATACGGCTCGATCCGTTCCGCCTACGGCGGACTGGAGCCGATGCATATTGTGGTGCAGCCGGTGCATTATGAAGGGCAGGTCATTGCTGTCTTCGAACTGGTCGGCTTCCGGGAGCAGACAGAGCTGGAGCAGCGGCTGCTGGAGGAGGCGGCCGAGCGCGTCGGCGTGCTGCTGAATATGCTGCAGGGGCGTTTGAAGATTGAGGAGCTGCTGCGCATTCATCAGGGATTGACCGAGGAGCTGCAGACGCAGTCCGAGGAATTGTTTTCCCAGCAGGATGAGCTGAAGGCGTCCAATGAGCGGCTGGAGGAGCAGACGAGGGCGCTGCAGGCGTCGGAGGAGCTGCTGCAGCGTCAGCAGTCCGACCTGGAGCAGGCCAATGAAGCGCTGATGCGCAAATCGGCGGAGCTGGAGGAGCTGGTAACGGCGACGGAGGAAGTGAACCGCCAGATGGAGCAGGCGAATCAGGCGCTGGAGGAGCAGGCGCTGGAGCTGGCGCTTGCTTCGCGGTACAAAACGGAGTTTTTGGCCAATATGTCGCATGAGCTGCGCACGCCCTTGAACAGTCTGCTGATTTTGTCCCAGCTGCTCAAGGAAAACAAGGACCGCAACCTGAGCGACAAGCAGGTGGACTATGCGGAGACGATCTATGCGTCCGGTTGTGATCTGTTGAAGCTGATTGACGATGTGCTTGATCTGGCGAAGGTGGAGGCGGGCCGCATGGATGTTCATCAGGAGCATGTGCTGGTCCGGGATATTGTCGATGCCATCGAGAAAGGCTTCAAGCCGCTTGCCCGAACGAAGGGGCTGGAGTTCGAGGTGCGGGTGCAGGAAGGGATGCCGGAGCGGATCGAGACGGATTTCAGCCGACTGCAGCAGATTTTAAAAAACCTGCTCTCCAATGCGTTGAAGTTTACGAAGGAAGGCCGGGTGACGGTTACGATTCGTCTGCAGACAGATCGGCAGTCCGGCCTGCAGCCGCAGCTGGCGTTTGACGTGGAGGATACGGGCATCGGAATTGCGCTGGATAAGCAGGAGCTGATTTTTGAGGCGTTTCAGCAGGCCGACGGCACGACAAGCCGCAAGTATGGCGGCACGGGGCTGGGCTTGTCGATCAGCAGACAGCTGGCTGCATTGCTTGGCGGCGATATTGGAGTGGTCAGCGAGGAGGGCCGGGGCAGCCGCTTTACGCTGACCATGCCGGTTGCGCGGAATGCGGCAAGCATGCTCGCCGAGGCGGCGGCAACGGCAGACCTGCGGTCTCCGCCATACCGGACGCGGCGGAGTCAGGAGGCGGCAAGCCTGTCTCATGGAGGTACACCGAAGCTGGCCGACAATCCGCTGCCCGGCACACTGACAGATGATCGTGACCGGATTGAGCCGGGTGACCGTGTGCTGCTCATTATTGAAGACGATGTGCAATTCGCGGCGATTTTGCTCGATATGGCCCGCAGCCGGGGCTTCAAAACGATCGTGGCGCTGCAAGGCGATACAGGGCTGAATCTGGCGAGGAAGCATGTTCCGGATGCAATTCTGCTTGATATCCAGCTTCCGGTTATGGACGGCTGGTCAGTGCTTGTGCAGCTGAAGGGAGACTCCGCGACCCGTCATATTCCGGTGCATGTGATTTCTGTCTTTGATGACATTCAACAGGGACTTGCGCTCGGTGCGATCGCCTGGCTACGCAAGCCGTCGGGACGCGAGCAGCTGGAGGAGGCGTTTGCGCATATTCAATCGTTTCTGAACCGCGATTTGCGCAAGCTGCTGCTGCTGCAGGCGGAGGAGCTCAGCGGGAACGGGCTGATTGAGCTGCTTGGCCATGATGATATCAGCATCACTTCGGCTGAAACTGACGGTGAAGCTTTGCAGCTGCTGGGGTCGCAGTCCTTCGACTGCATGGTCATCGACTACGGGCATACGGATGTCGCTTTATATGAACTGCTGGATCGGATCAAGGCAGACGAGGCGCTGCGGCGAATTCCGATCCTGATATACACCGGCAAAACACTCGATAAGCGTGAGCAGCTGCGGCTCAAAAAATATGCCGAATCCATTATTGTCAAGGATGTTAAAACGCCGGAGCGGCTGCTTGATGAAACCTCGCTGTTCCTGCACCGGATCGAGACGAAGCTCCCGGAGGAGAAGCAGCGGATGCTGCAGAAGCTGCATAATCTGGAGACGCTGTTTGCCGGTAAAAAGGTGCTGCTGGTGGATGACGATATTCGCAATGTGTTTGCCCTCTCCAACTTGCTGGAGGGTCTTGATATGGAAGTGGCCTTTGCCGAAACCGGGCGGCAGGCGCTGGCTCAGCTCGAACGCGAGCCGGACTTCGACCTAGTGCTGATGGACATTATGATGCCGGAGATGGATGGCTATGAGGCGATGCGGACGATCCGCGCCGATGGACGGTTTGACCGGCTGCCGATCATTGCCCTGACGGCTAAGGCGATGAAGGAAGACCGGGAGAAATGTCTGCAGGCCGGCGCCTCCGACTACATGACGAAGCCGATTCATACGGAGCAGCTGCTGTCGCTGATGAGAGTGTGGTTGTGCAAATGAGCGATACTGGAGAACGCAAACCGTCCCTCCATGAAGCTGCCTCTTTACGCCATATGAGCGACATGTATATCCGCAGCCGGGGAGAACAGCCAAGCGATGAAGTTGACGAACGGGAGCGGATCGAAATTCAGCTGCTGCTGGAGGGCTTGTACCGGATGTATGGCTATGATTTTCGCAACTATGCCTTCCCGTCCGTCCGGCGCCGCATCTGGCATCGGGTGCATGCCGAGAAGCTGGCGACGGTGTCCGCACTGCAGGAACGGATGCTGCATGACCGCAGCTGCATGGAGCGGCTGCTCGGCGACCTGGTCATCCACGTGACGGAAATGTTTCGGGACCCGACGTTGTTCGCCGCCTTCCGTGAACGGGTCGTCCCGCTGCTCCGTCAGCAGCCAGCGATTCGGATCTGGCATGCCGGCTGTTCGACGGGGGAAGAGGTGTATTCGACCGCCATCCTGATGATGGAGGAAGGGTTGTACGACAAGGTGCGTATTTACGCCACCGACATCAATGAAGAGGTGCTGCAAATTGGGGAGCGGGGAGCGTACCCGCTGAAGAAGATGCAGGATTATACGAGAAATTACATGCATGCGGGAGGCAAGGACGCTTTCTCCCGGTATTATTCCGCTGAAGGCGAGCTGGCGACGTTCCATCCGTTTTTGCGTGAGAAAATTGTATTTGCCCAGCATAATCTGGTGACTGACCGATCCTTTAATGAGTTTCATGTTATTTTTTGCCGGAACGTGCTGATTTACTTCAATAATACGCTGCAAAATCAGGTGCATGCTCTGTTTTACGAAAGCTTGAGCGACGCCGGTATTCTCGTGCTGGGCCATAAGGAGTCGATTTCCTTCACCGGACATGCGGACGGCTATAAGGCGATTGATCCGCAGGAAAAAATTTATCGGAAGCATAAATGAGGTGGCATGGCATGAACGAGGCGATCCGCATACTGCTAGTTGACGATCAGCCGGAAAATTTGCTGGCGCTGGAGGCCGTGCTGGAGGACCATCATTACGACCTGGTGAAGGCCTCCTCCGGGGAGGAGGCGCTCCGCTGCTTGCTCAAGCATGAGTTTGCCGTCATTGTGCTCGACGTTCAGATGCCGGGCATGGACGGGTTTGAGACAGCGCAGTGGATCAAGTCCAGAGAGAAGACGAAGACGGTTCCGATCATTTTTATCACAGCGGCGCCGGATGAGCAGGATTTGGCATTTACCGCCTATTCCGTAGGGGCGATTGACTACATCGTGAAGCCGTTTGTTCCCCGGACGCTGAAGTCCAAGATCGAAGGCTTCGTCAGCATGTATGTCGCGCAGAAGAAGCTGCAGCAGCAGACGGAGCTGCTCAATGAGCGGACGCGGGAGCTGGAGCGGGCCAAGGAGGCGGCCGAGCAGGCGGCTCAGGCCAAATCAAGCTTTCTGGCGATGATGAGCCATGAGATCCGTACGCCTTTAAACGGAGTCATCGCGATGGCCGATTTGCTGCATGAAACCGACCTGACGGCGGAGCAGCGGGAATATACGGAGACGATCCGCCGCAGCGGCGCCGCGCTGCTGTATATTATCAACGACATTCTCGATCTGACGAAAATCGAGTCGGGCAAAATGGAGCTGAAGGAAAACTCGCTGCACCTGCGGAATTGCTTGATCGAAACCTTCGAAATGTTCCATGCCGATTGCAAAAACAAGTCGCTGGAGCTTTCCTATGACATTGACCGCCACATCCCCGAGGTTGTGATGGCCGATGAATCCCGGTTGCGTCAGGTGCTAATTAACTTGATTGGCAATGCGGTGAAGTTTACCGAGCGGGGCGGCGTCCATGTATCCATCAGCGGCAAGGGGAGCAGCGGGGAGCAACTGGAGCTGGAATTCCGCGTCGTCGATACCGGCATCGGTATCCCGCCTGACAAGCGCAGCCTGCTGTTCCAGCCGTTCAGCCAGGTGGACTCCTCGTTGACGCGGAAATATGGCGGCACGGGACTCGGGCTGGCGATCTGCAAAAACCTTGTGCAGCTGATGGGCGGTACAATTGCGTTTGTGCCCTCCAACCGGGCGGGTGCAGAGTTTGCCTTTACGATCCGGGTCAAGGAGCTGGAGGAGCTGGACTTTCTCGGTATCGCCAAATAAACGGCAATGTCTCGCAAACAGGGATGTTCCTCAAGGGTCCGAGCGGACCCGAGGGACATCCCTGTTTATTTCTGTTTATTTGTGAGCCTGTGTTGTGCCAATGCCAAGTGTGTCGTGTACGGTGCAGGCGCATCTGGCGGCGGACTTCCGGCTGCACCGCCGCGCCTACAATTTCTTGCGAATCGCTTCGATCTGTTCGCGTGTCAGCTCTGTAACTTCAGCGATGCTGTCCAGATCGACCCCTTTGCGGAGCAGGTTGCGGGCGACGGTGGCTTTGCCTTGTTCGATGCCTTGCTCAATGCCTTGCTCGATACCGCGTTCTATACCACGCTCGAAGCCTTCAAACTCTTTTTCAAATTTGGAAATCATCGTCCGAACCTCCTTAGGTTGATTATGCTGCCCCATGATATCATCCATTTTCTTCCGATTTGCTTCGGATAAGCCATTTCGGGTGACCAGCCTGATCCACGTCTGAAACGTTTGAAACAAGTCGGGTTGCAATTGCTCTTTGTTGTAGTCATGAACGTTGAATTAGAATATACCTGAAATCCAGCAGCTCGTTTTCGAACCATTCCTCCCCGGCCAATGTTTCCCTGAAGCTGCGGGCGGCAGTCCAGGTAGCCTCACCGTTGTAAAGCACCATCGGCACAATGGCAGGCAAACGAAATTGTTTGCGCGCGGCTTCCGTCTGATCGGTGTTGCGCAGCACATCTCGCCAGATTTCCATCATATATTGCAGCAATCTATACGGCATTTGGAAATCGACCTTGGATTGCAATTCCATTAGCACATAAAAAATGATTTTGCGTTCCTTTATTTCCAGCTGGTACACGAGATCGGATTCCTTTTCGCGAAAATCGTGCAAAATATAAGACTTGTCCAGCTTAATCAATTGATCCTCGTCAATATGATCGACCCACCCTTTGGCTACAAAGCTTTGCAGCAGCTCAACAAACACACGTTTGCTGGACAATAAAAACTTATAGGCCTTATCATGCGGGTGATGAATATCATTTTTGGACTCGGTTTCAGACCCAGTCCTGTTCTGCCACATAACCTCCACCTCACTCGCGACGAAGTTTCCGAATGGTTCAAGCGGATCGAATCGCAAGAAACGCTGCGGCTAAAATGCGAATGCAGCTTCGTCGAAAGCGCCGCGGTTATAAGCTTTTCGTACCACTTCTATATATACAAAACAGGCTATAAAAAAGAAACAAGTGTTCTGGCTTATAGCCTGGCGGTTCGCGGCCGTTGATTCATTTGAGGGGGTACTGGTTAAGCATAATTATCGACACAACTGCAAAAACATGGAGCTACGGGAGAAGCTTGGTTCGCTTGGCAACCAATCAAAACCATCCGTTAACAGCGGAGCGGAAGGAGAGGGATGGCATGAAGACATGGAGCAAGGGCTGGCTGATCAGCCTTCTCATTGCCGGTAGCGGAATCGTTTGGTGGGCGCTGGGCGCAACGGAGACCGGGCTGCCTCTGTCTGATAAGGCTGTCGCTCAGGCGCAAAGCGCTCTCGAGGCAGCAGAAGCCGGACTTGACCGGCATGAGACTCCGGATTTGCCGAAGCCGGCAGGGGGGGGCGCTGTTCCCGGTACGGGACATTCGGCCGGGAGTGAGACAGCGCTACCTGCCGAAACAGCTCCCACCGGTGCGGGTCGGGAAGATACGGCTGTCGCGACCGACAGCCAATCTTCCTCCGACTCACATGCAGCCGATATGCCGAGCGCATCGGAGCTGCCTCTGGAACGGATAAACGGTCTGGCGGTAACCGACGACCTCAAGACGATCTATGAGCTGAAGGGGCGGCCGCTGGCCGAAGAGCGGAGTCCGCTGTTTCCGCAGGAGCGGACACTGGTGTATGAGGACTGCAAGGTCACTTTGTACGAGCTGTCGGTTCAGGCTGTTGTTGTCCCTGCGAAGGCCAAGACCATCACCATTGACCACAAAACCTTTCCGCTGGATGCCAAGCAGCTCCAGGCTGCACTCGGCAAGCCGGATTGGGTGGCCGAGGACGGGGTCGTCTACAAACGTCAGCAGCGGGCCGTCAAGCTGTTTCTGGACAATGAGCACGGCCAGCTGACTGAGGTCCATTTGTTCCATGCACGTTCCTGATCCGCCATCACAAGAAGCAGCCGCTCCGGAGACGGCTGCTTTGCCTTGTTTACAGGTTCGAGATGACCATCATAGACGCTGGCCAACGGAATGCCTGTTAGTTAAACATCGGGAACACATACCGGACCATGAAGTACAAGAAGCCGAAGAAGATCAGCACGTAGGCCGCATATTTGATAAAGGTGGCGGCAACCATGCCCGAATCCATTTTTTTCTCGACCGTTTTTCTTTCGATGTCTACGCTTTTACCGGTTTCCATGTCCAACCACTCCTTGTCCTGATGAATTTGTGATGCCCCTTAGGGCGGGCGCTTATATGCCTATTACCCGGTCTGGCTTGGCCTGAATCTGCTGGAAGTGCCGCCGGAAGCCAGCAACCTTTTCCGTTGGAGCCGTGTAAAATAAAGACTGATCTGGTATTCTAGGACTATACAAAGGCAGCCTGATGATGCTGAATGAGATCGAACGAAGGGGGCAATTGCAATGGATGCGGTGAAGTTTAGAGTGAATGCGCACACGATACCAAACGGTCATGTCGTAGCCTTGTCCGGCGAGCTGGACTTGGGCACGGCCGACCTGCTTCGTCATCAGACGGAGCCGCTGGCTGCAGCTGCAACTAAATCACTTACACTTGACATGCGCGAGCTGACCTATATTGACAGTACAGGCATCGGAATTATTGTCTCGCTGCTCAAGCTGCGTCAAGGAGTCGGTCTGCAGCTGCAGGTGCAGCGCGTGCCGGCCAAAATCAAGCGCTTGTTTGATATGACGGGCTTGACTCGGTTCCTGATCTTCCTGCCAGATGAAGCCGAACCGACAGCGACAACGGTTTTACCTAAGCCTGGGGAGGGGGAGTCATGAGCAGTTCCGCGAGCGAGGTGGAGCGGGAAATTGTTCTGACCGTTCCCTTCGATCGGGAAGAGCTGGATACGATCCGCCTGACGTTGTATGGAATTGCAGTCCGGATGGGCTTTTCTTATGAAGCGATCGAGGATTTGAAGGTAGCCTTAACGGAAGCGTGTAATTATACGCTGCTGCAGGCTGGTACGCCGGATTCCGGGACAGCGCTGCGCTTTACGTTTTTCATGCGGGAGCAGGAGCTGTTGATTCGCCTTGAGGGACAAGGCTGTACCCTGTCGTTTGCTGAGGCGGAGATTGACTTTACCGGAGATGGCTCTGCGGAACAGCCGTCTGGCGGGCAGCTGTGGTTTGAGAGCAGCCGACTTGGCTTATACATGATGCAGGCGCTTGTCGATGAGGTGCGGATTGTAAATGTCGGCCCGTGCGCACTGTTCGGTCAGGAGGCAGCAGGGGAAGGAATCGAGCTGCTGAAACGCTTGACGGAGCGGGGTGGCAACTAGCGCCCAAGCCAAAGCTACCCTCCAGTGTCAAAAACGATTATGGAAACAGCCAATCCCCGCTTCCGCTATTGTTTCGGCGGAGCGGAGACTGGCTGTTTCAGCATGTATACGTGTCAGCCAGTACAGTTCGGTTAATCTTCCAAATAAGCGTCGAGCATCCACACATGCTTTTGCAGCGTTGAGCGCATCGCATTGAGCATATCATGGGTTCCGTCATCCGCCTGCTTTTCGGCTACGTCCATCAGCTGCTTGAACTCGCCAATTATCTGGGTGTAGTCGCTGCGCAAATCCTGCACCATCTCCTTGGCTGTGCCAAGCGGAGGATGCTCCTTGAGCGTCGTAGCGGCTGCGATTTCCTTGAAAGTGGACAGCGGGGCGCCTTTGAGCGCGAGGATGCGCTCGGCGAGCTCGTCCATCGTCAGACTGGCTTCATCGTACAGCTCCTCGAATTTTTTGTGCAGATCGAAAAATCCGGCGCCCTTCACGAACCAATGGTGCTGATGCAGCTTCATATGAAGCACGGCCCAATTGGCGACCTGCTTGTTCAGCAGCTCCAGCAAATTGCTATCCGCTGCGCCTGCCTTCATTTTCAGCTCTTGCTCCAGAACTTTTGCCATATGAATGACCTCCCGAATTTGAATCGTGATTTGCTTGCCGATGTCCTTGCTTACCCTTAGGATGACCGTACGAAACAAGATCCATTCTTGAATGGGGCTGATTATATATATGATCGTTTCAACGGTGGCGCAGCCGGGTAAAAACGGTGCAGGCTCACAAGCCGGCCAACTTCATTCAACATATGACGGAGGGATCAAACATGATTATTGAACTCAGCGTAGCTGTCATTGCCATTGCGTTTGCCGCTCTGGTCATCTACCTGATCCGAACCTTGCAGTCGGTCACAGCGCTGCTGTCGCAAACCCATGTGACGATGCAGGAGATTCAAGGGCAGATTCACGGAATCAGCGGCGAGGCGACAGAGCTGCTGCGGCATACGAATGAAGTAACGCTTGATGTGCGCAATAGGCTGCACGCGATTGACCCGATGATGGATTCGGTCAAAAATATCGGCGATGCCGTCCAGGAAGTGACAGATACGGTGAAGGAAGCAACGGCTGCTGTAGCGGAGTCGATTCGCCGGAACGTGCGGCAGCCGCAGGAAGCCCCGCAGGTTAGCCCGACCGGGCAAGCGATTGGCCGTATGCTGCAGGCGGTTCCGATGATCATTGATATTTGGCAAACATGGCGGACGCCCAAGAAGGACCCGGCTGTCGCCCAATCCCGGTAAAGACGGAATAATCCGAACAGGACAAGCTTTAGCCTGATCCTGGCCCGGACGAAGCTGTTTCATGTCTTGCTGTACCGGGTAATAAGCGGAGAATGAGCAGGATGTCCGATTTCAGGCATGCTCGACGATCTCAGGCAATGTTCAAGGAGGAAGGATCGGTCTATGATGGAAAAGTCCAGATTGTTTCAAGTACAAACAAGCAAAACAGAGCAAGCTATTACTGTGTATTTGCAAGGTGAGCTTGATTTGTCCAAAGTAGCGGAGCTTCGCGCGGCGCTTGATTCCTATATCGCGGACACCGGGCGCAGCCTGATCTTGAATCTCAGGGAGCTGCAATATATTGACAGTACCGGCATCGGCGTGATTGTATCGGTGTTAAAAGCAAGGGACGTGCTCAAGGCTTCCTTCATGGTGGAGGAAATCCCGCCGAAAATTAAGCGGATTTTTGACTTAACGGGGATTACGCCGTTTCTGCAGCAGGTCCCGCCTACCGATTCGTCCGGTGCGAGGATTGTAAATGGATAAGAAAGGATCGGTAACCAACGTATGAATCCAGAATCTCATGTCGTGAGTCTCTCTGTCCCTGCCGAGCCGGAATATATTGATTTGGTTCGGTTGACGCTGTACGGCATCAGTTCCAAGCTCGGCTTCTCCTACGAGGAAATCGAGGATATGAAGGTAGCTGTCGCTGAAGCATGCAATAATGCGGTTGTGCACGCTTATGAGCCGGGCCGCCCGGGTATCGTGGATGTACGGTTCGAGCGTATCGAGGATGGTCTTCGCATTACCGTGAAGGATCATGGACCGAGCTTTGACTATGCGGCCAAGTCCGAGCGGGCGGAGTCGCTGCATGACAAAACATTAAATGAAATTAACGTCGGAGGTCTGGGCATTTATTTGATGCAGGCGCTGATGGATGATGTTGAGGTGAAAACCGGCATCGGAACGGAAGTGACCTTGACCAAACGGGTAGTGCGAAGCGAGGAAATGGTATGAGAACCAACTCAGATCGTTCACATGCAGGGATCAATACGGATGAGCTTATAATCAAATACCAGGAAACGGGCTGCAATGACACAGCCACGATTTTGCTGAGACAGTATGAGCCCATGGTGAAGATGGCGGCTGGCAAAATGGCGCGTAACCGCCCGGATCTTTTCGAAGACTTGTACCAAGTCGGCCAAATGTCGGTGCTGAAGCTGTTGAAGCAATTTGACTTGTCTGTCGGCGTGCAGTTCGAGGCATACATGATGAAAAGCGTCATCGGCCATATGAAAAATTATTTGCGGGACAAATCCTGGTATGTCCAGGTTCCGAGGCGTATCAAGGAAAAAGGGAATCAAATCCAGCATGTGGTCGATCGGCTGACAATGCGGCTGGAGCGTTCTCCGAACGTCGATGAAATTGCCGCCGAGATGGAGCTGTCTGTCGAGGAAACGATTGAGATATTGGCCGGCCGCGATTATTACCACTACGTCTCGCTGGATACGCCGCTATCCTCGGAGGATAACGGATCTACGATCGGCGATGTGATCGGCAGCCCGGGGGATGCGTACCAGACCGTCGACAACAAGCTTGCGCTGCAGGAGGCGCTCGTTCATTTGAAGCCGGAGGAGCAAAAGGTGCTGCAGCTTGCGTATGAGGAAGGACAGTCGCAGCGCACAATTGCCCAGGAGCTCGGCGTGTCGCAGATGAGCGTTTCCCGCATCCAGAAGCGGGCGCTGGACAAATTGAAGCTGTACTTTCAACAAACGGACGGACGCCGCGGCGCCGAACCCTAAAAAACGCGCTCCTTTGTTATGGAAGGGGGGCGTTTTTTATTGAGCGGATGAGTCCAAATGATGTTGGAACCGTTTTCGAAGCAAATAAAAGAGGTCTCCAGGCCACACGGTTGTTGTGGCAATGAAGACCTCGTGCTTGAGGTACATGCTCGGAAGAGTCGTCCTGTGTCGGATAAGTTATCCAAATGTTGCTGCTTGTGGCTTCAGCTGAATTGATGGCTGAGTGCTTTAGGCTGCATCAAAAACAGTTCAGGAACGCGAAGCTTGCTCTACGACACGGTTGACCGTGCTCGAAGCTTGGTCGACGGCAGCCTTGGTTGCCGCTTCGACCTTGTCCGCCGCAACGTGGAGCGCATCCGCGGCTTGCTCTGTCAGCTCATGCGCTTTGTCTGCCGCGCGTTCTGTCAGATGGGCTGCTTTGTCTGTCGCATGCTGCGTCTGATCGGAGATACGGTCCTTGAGGTCATGCGTTTGATTGGCGATCGCTTCGCTGTGGTCCTTCATGATCTGTACGGTTTCGGCTGCTTTTGTTTTGCAGGAATGGACAAGCTCCGTGCTGCGAATTTGCAGAGACTGGAATTTTGTTTTCAGCTCGCCTCTGAGCTGACGGCCCGTCTTCGGTGCGGTCAGCAGCGCAATTCCTGCTCCGGCCAAGCCGGCTGCAAGTGTACCGATCCATACGTTTCCTCGTTTGGTTTCCACTGTACTCATGTTTGTTCAGCTCCTTTTGTAATCATTTATGACATGTCAAGCTGGCATACTTTCTTTTACCCGACCCGTTTCCGTATGAAACAAAGGGAACCTTTGCACGGAGTGTACCGTCCAATGGGTGGTGAGGTGAATTTCGGGTGGCATTCGAGTATTTGAAGTCGCTGGCAAGCGGCATGGATAGAAATGAAATTTTGTCCGAGCTTATGCTCGCTTATGGCAGCGAGGTGTAGAACTATGCGTTTTGCCTAACGCACTCGGCTGCGGTAGCTGACGATATCGCTCAAGACGTGTTTGTGAAGGTGTATGAGCGTATTTATTCGTTCCGGGGTGAGTCGAGCATCAAAACCTGGCTGCTGACGATCACACGCAACACCGTGCGCTGGTCGCCGCACCGTGGAACAGGCGTTGCCGGAGCTGCAGCGTGAAGCGCAGCGGTTGTTAGACAGCCAGGTTGCCGAATCTCGGCAGCCTTAGCCTTCGGCAGGGCAGACAGTGAGAGCGCTTGGAGCAGGGGCGTTTGGTGTCGTTTTTTTATCCTATCTTTTCCCAGCCTAAATCACTATACTGAAAATGATTGAATAAGTGATGGAGGGGTTTGGAACATGAGCCAACAAGTACGTGTAACCGTATGGAACGAGTTCCGTCATGAGCGGGAGAGCGATCACATCCGCGCAGTGTACCCGCAGGGGATTCATACGGCTATTGGTGAAGGACTGGGCGAAGACGTGCAGGTTGCCTACGCGACGCTTGACGACCCTGAGCATGGACTGAGCGAGGAAGTGCTGAACAATACCGATGTGTTGATCTGGTGGGGCCACAAGGCGCATGGCGACGTACAGGATGCGATTGTGAACCGTGTTCACCAGCGGGTGCTGCAGGGCATGGGTCTCATTGTGCTGCACTCCGGCCATTTCTCCAAGCTGTTCAAGCAAGTGATGGGCACCAGCTGCGACTTGAAGTGGCGTGAGGCTGACGAGAAGGAACGGATCTGGATCGTCGCTCCGAACCATCCGATTGTCGAAGGGATCGGTGAATACATCGAGCTGCCGCAGGAAGAAATGTATGGCGAGCATTTCGATATCCCGGCTCCGGACGAGCTTGTGATGGTCAGCTGGTTCGAGGGCGGCGAGGTGTTCCGCAGCGGCTGCACGTTCAGCCGAGGACAGGGTAAAATTTTTTATTTCCGTCCCGGTCATGAGACGTATCCGACTTATTATAATGAACAAATTCGTCGTGTCATCCGCAACGCAGTATTTTGGGCCAAACCGTCTACCCGCGACATTCCGAAGTACGGCAACCATAAGCCGCTGGAGCCAATTAAAGGCAACGGGAACGGCTAGATCTGGACAGCTTTTATCGAAAAATTGGCTCCTTCTTATAGGCAGCCGCTTAAACGAACGCCGTATTATCCTGCTGCTGGAGGAGCGATACGGCGTTTTTTCTTGCGGCGGGACAGCGAGCAGAACGACCTGAACGTGTGAATAAAATGAAGAAGTAAACAGCGTGAAGCTTTCGTAGCGCTAACCGTTATTTATGTAAAATAATAAGGGCTCGAATAACCGAACAGCATCCAGGATAAACGGGGTTAATCATTCGTAACCTTGATTTGTCATGAATCTTATTATAAGGTATAGTAGCTTACGAAATGTTAGTTCTGTATATGTATGGAGATTAGGAAGGCTTGTCCAGACCGAGGGCAAGGAAGGCGGTCCTGTTTGTTGTCTGAGGAAGCGGGAAGGGACGGCCAGAAGAGACAGCCCTGCCGGAGCATCCCGGCACCTTGCCGAATGAGCCGAGAGCGCGCCTCTTCCTCGTGTGGCTGAGCAAGCACGAAGCGTCTGATCGCTGAGCAAGCGAGAAGTGCCCGGTCGCTGAGCAAGCGAGAAGCATCTGGTCGCTGAGCAAGCGAGAAGTGTCTGATTGCTAAGTAAGCGAGAAGTGTCTGATTGCTAAGTAAGCGAGAAGCGCCTGGTTGCCAAGCAAGCGAGAAGTGCTTGGTTGCAGAGCAAGCGAGAAGTGCCTGGTTGCTAAGCAAGAGAGAAGTGCCCGGTCGCTGAGCAGCGTCAGCGCCAGGCACTATTGTCCGGCGGAGCTTACCGCCGTGATTTCCGTCTGCGGCTGCGGCCGCCTGCTGAGCCTTTACGCTTGCGGCGGCTTCTGCGCGGAGCCGGCAATCCGTCCAGGTCGTCGCCTCCGGACGCTGCTTTTTTCCCTTTGACGAAGGAGCCCATCAATAGCTTGATCATCGGCGCCATCTGCTGGACGCTTTGGAACATCTTTTGCATTTTACCGAAGGTATCTACAATGCCGTCAATGCCGCCCATACGATCGACAACCTGCTTGATCTGCTGAATATTGAAGCTGCTGCCGCTCCCTCCGGCAGTTCCGCTGCCGCCAAACATCGAAGTGAGGCTCGATAAGACGCCTCCGCCTCCGCCTCCGGCAGCAGGAGCTCCAGCCTGCGGAGCAATTGCGGTAGACGGGATCGGCAGCTCTCCGCCCAGTCCCGGATATTGTGCATAGCCGACCGGGCTTGCTCCGATCTCGGGGTAGCTTCCCTGCGCAAAGCTGCGTGACGGCAAGGCTGACCGATATCCATAGCCATGAGGAGGCTTTCCGGTGAGCCCAGGGGGAGCAGGGTGCCGGGTGGCAGGCACGCCGCGGTTGCCGATTGTTTGTTTCGTCCATGTCATAGCTTCTCATCCCTTTATTTAAGTAATCTCGCAGTCCTGCTGCGGTCGGACTTTCATCCAGCATCGGTTTCCTTGTATACTGTATGTGGTGGGCAAATGGATGGTATGGACTCCTGTCACGGTTATTTAGATTTTGGCCTACCTGTGATTTAGCGCACTAACGCTTAGAAATAGTAACGTTCCGCTTGCTTAAAGGCAGGATTTTGCGCCAGGCTGTCGAATAATTGGGTATGACTAATATGTGAATTCATTGTAAACCGAACCCATTTCAGAGTAAGATAGGGTTTGATAGATCATCGAGGGGTTGAACGTTCATGCAATTGAAGAAGTTGAATGATAAGGCAATAGATCAGCTGTTTGAAGCGATATTGACGCTCAAGGATATAGAGGAATGTTATGTGTTTTTTGATGACCTGTGTACGGTAAATGAAATTCAGTCCTTGTCCCAGCGGCTGGAGGTCGCGCGGATGCTGCGTAAGGGCAACACGTATAACCAGATCGAAGCCGAGACAGGCGCCAGCACGGCAACGATTTCCCGGGTCAAGCGCTGCCTGAACTACGGCAATGACGGCTACAAAATGACGCTGGAGCGTCTCGGCCGTTAAGCGATGCCGGCGACAGGTGCGGGCAAGCGACGATGGGGTGTGTGAGCTGCTCCTCATTGTCCTTGTCCAAAAACACCAGTAAAGACCTTCGCAGGCTGGCCCGCGAGCAGGCGAGCGAAGGAGTGGCCGAGCAGGCTTGAACGGCTGATGCCGGGCATGACCGTGTCGGCCATGAACCGGAGCGAAAGGGTTCGTCGAACATGTTGCTTGAGGTTACGATGGATTGGCCAGAGAGAGGCGAGCAGGGACGGTTGTTCGTTGAGCGGAAGGATCGGCTTGGCGAGTGATCCGGCTCCGATTAGGGGGCAAAGCTGTCTGCAGCCTTTCCCGGTGTCTCTGTGCTGTAAGCTGATTGCCGCTGTAAGATGCAGGCGCCGACATGGCTGCGGCAATGATTGCCTGGCGCCGACAGGGGCAGACAAGGGGACGGTCCGATTTTGATCGGATCAGACAAGGTAGAGCAAAGGCGCAGCCTGCCGGCAAAGCAGTGCTGATCATAGCAACAGGCGAATCCTTCTCGGTCGCGGGCTGAGCAGGATTTTTCGTGTTGATGCACGATTGGAAGGGCCATTTTGGAGAGGAGGCATGGGGTGTGGTAAAATACGGGGTGTTAGTCATCAGCCACGGCTCCCGCAGCGAGGAATGGGTCAGGCTCGTCGATGAGGCGGTGCAGGCGGTTCATGTGCCGGCCGGGATGCCTGTGATGTCAGCTTATCTCGAAATTGTAGAAGGACGGCTCATTCAGGATGGTATTTATGAGCTGGAGAAGCAGGGCGTGACGGATATTATTGCCGTGCCGTTATTTGTCTCCTCCGGCAGCACCCATATCGACGAGATCAGCTACGCGCTGGGCGTCAAGCCGGAGCCGCTGCTTCCGACCGACATGGAGCCGTTTCAACTGACTGCAAATCTGCATCTTGCCCAGCCGATCGACGATGATCCGACGATTGCCCAGATCGTATATGAGAAGCTTGAGCCGTTGTCTACCTGCCCGGAGCAGGAAGTTGTGCTGCTGGTTGGTCATGGCAGCGTGGAGAAAGGCTTTCACCGCAACTGGCGGGATGGCTTGGAGAAGCTGGCTGCGCGTGTGCAGGCGATTGGCAGCTTTGCCGGAGCGGCTGGCGCGATGCTGCTGCCGGATCAAGTGCCATGGAAGCTGCGTGTCTTGAAGCAAAAGAAACCCGGCTGTACGCTGCTGGTTGCCCCATTGTTTCTAAGTGAAGGGTATTTTACCGGCCAAGTTATCCCGGAGCGATTCGCAGGGCATGATTACCGGTATAATGGGCAGTCGCTGCTGCCGCACCCCGGTGTCTCAAGGTGGATGGAGCGTCAGATCGAAACGGTGCTGGAGCGCTGTAAGGGGCAGGAGCAGGGATTGGGACAGAGCGAGTAGTGAGCAGAGATGCGTTAGCGGAAGGCTTCTGAGCGACATCGGGCGAGGATGCCTATCGTCTCGCGCACGGTTTGGTTGGCCGAAAGAATGATGGATCAATAGCACGGGGTCAGATGTGAATCAAGCGACAGCGGCCTTGCAGGCAACGATGGCAGCTCGGCAGCTGGCCTAATTTAACATACGGCAGAGAGTTGTTCAGGGATAGCCGATGGCCGCAGCAAGCCTTAGGCGGTATGCCTACGCCCCAAAGGATTGTGATTGCGAGGCGGTGTGAACGTTACGCTGCGCTGCGGATAGCAGACATTCGAATGGGGCACGGAAGATACCGGATGTATGGCTGCGCGCTTTGAAGCAGAAGGCTGTGGCTCCAAATGTCTGAAATATGCCAAAGAAAGCGGCCATGTCCAGCTATCAAAACCAGCCTATGCGGGTAATGGTCCGTGAACAGCGTAGCTTTCCGGTTCCGGGCTGGCGGCAAGCGGTGTGCAGAAGGGCACCCCCTGCCAGAACGAGCTGGTTTAGGCGGAACCTGTGCGCACAGGCAGAACGTCCGTGTATGTAGTCAGGCGCAATATTTTAAATGAAACGATACGGCAAGCGGGGTCTAGGGTCGGGACGCCAACGGGGCGTTATACTTGAGGTGAACGGGTGAGCAGACATGGCAGAACGGGCCAAACGGGCAAGGTTGATCTATAATCCGTCTTCGGGACGCGAAGAGATGAAGAAGCGTCTGTCGGAGGTTTTGCAGCGGCTGGAGCGCGGCGGGCTGGAAACAAGCACCCATGCGACCATCGGCGAGGGCGATGCGACGCTGGCTGCAGCCGATGCGGTCGAGCGTGGCTTCGACATCGTCATCGCTGCGGGCGGGGACGGCACGCTGAACGAAGTCATTAACGGCATGGCCGAAAAAGAAAACAGGCCGCCGCTTGGCATTTTGCCGCTGGGCACGACGAACGATTTCGCCCGTGCGCTCAGTATCCCCCGCAACTGGGAGGGGGCGGTCGATGTTATTTTGCGCCAGCATACGCGGTCGATTGATGTGGGCAAGGTGAACCAACGTTACTTTATCAACATCGCCGGGGGCGGCTCGATGACTGAGCTAACCTATGAAGTGCCCAGCAAGCTGAAAACGATGATCGGCCAAATGGCCTACTATATGAAAGGTCTGGAGAAGCTGCCGCGTCTCCGGCCTATCGAAGTCTATATTCGGACGCCTGAGGTCGAGCTGCATGAGGAGGTCATGCTGTTCCTGATCTCCAACAGCAACTCGGTCGGCGGCTTCGAGCGGCTGGCGCCGGATGCTTCGCTTAGCGACGGCTTGTTTGATGTCATTATTTTGCGTAAATGCAATCTTGCCGAATTTATTCGCGTCGTGTCGCTTGCTTTGCGCGGCGAGCATTTAAATGATCCCCACGTGATCTACTTGCAGACCAAGCATATTCAGGTAACCTCCCCGGACTACGTCCAGCTGAACCTCGACGGCGAGTTTGGCGGAACGTTGCCATGTATTTTCACGAACCTGCCGCAGCATCTGCAAATCTTCGTAGACGAAAGCGGACAGACAACCTACAAGAGCAGCAATCCTCTCAATCTGATGAATTTGCTGAAACCGAAGACCGGAGACGATCATGAGCATGAAGACGAATAACCGTAAACGCCGCGGCGGTAACGTGGCAGGCCACCCGACGACGGCAAGCGGAGCGAGCCGAAAGGGCGCCCATGGGCATCGGCCTGTGCAGGAGGGTTCTGAGGCGGCTGCTGTCGGCCGGACAGCTCGTAAGCCTGCGGCTCAGCCTGTCCAGCGGGCGAGGCAGGAGGCACAGGAGCCGCGTGACCTGCCGGTTGTGAAAAATGAAGAGTACGTCGCGGGCATCGTCGGCCTTGGGCATGAAGGAGAAGGGGTAGGCCGGGTGAACGGCTATACCCTTTTTATTCCGGGGGCGCTGCCGGGGGAAAAGGTGCGCGTCAAGACGCTGAAGCTCAAGAAGCAGTACGGCTACGCCAAGCTGCTGCGTGTTGTCGAAGCGAGTCCTGATCGTGTGCAGGCGCCTTGTCCGATCTACAGCCAATGCGGCGGCTGCCAGCTCCAGCACTTGAGCTACGATGCCCAACTGCGCTGGAAGCGGCAGCTTGTCGTGGACAACCTCGAACGCATCGGCAAGCTGGCCGTTGCGAGCGGTCCCGATGCCTCTCCGGGCATCGTTGTTCATCCGACGCTTGGGATGAGCGAGCCGTGGCGCTATCGCAACAAGGCCCAGGTGCCGATCGGCAACGGCGGACCGGAGCGCGAAGGCGGCCTTGTCGCCGGTTTTTACGCCCAGGGCAGCCATCGGATCATCGACATGGACGCCTGTATGATCCAGCACGAGCAAAACGACGACGTTGTCCGCGCCGTCAAGCAGGCCGCCGAATCGCTCGGCATTCGCGCTTACCACGAAGAGACTGGCCGCGGGCTGCTGCGCCACATCGTTGCCCGTTACGGCTTTCACACGGGTGAGATCATGGTCGTGCTGGTCACGAACGGCGAGTCTATTCCGCATCGGGACGAGCTTGTTGGCCTGATCCGTGAAGCGGTGCCAGGCGTGACGAGCATTTGCCAAAATATAAACACCCGGCAGACCAACGTCATCTTCGGCGACCGGACGCTTGTCCTGTGGGGCCGCGACGTCATCTACGATACGATCGGCGATATCCGGTTTGCGATCTCCGCGCGCTCGTTCTATCAAGTGAACCCGGTACAGACCGAGGTGCTGTACCGGAAAGCGCTTGACTACGCCGCGCTGACCGGCGAAGAAACCGTGATTGATGCCTACTGCGGCATCGGCACAATTTCGCTGTTCCTGGCGCAGCGGGCGCGCCAGGTCTACGGCGTCGAGATCGTCCGCGAAGCGATCGACGATGCCCGCGCCAATGCGATGCTGAACGGCATCCGCAACGTCCAGTTCGAGGACGGCCCCGCCGAGGTCGTCATCTCGGCCTGGCGCGACCAGGGCATCGCCCCGGACGTGATTGTCGTTGACCCGCCGCGCAAGGGCTGCGACCCTGCGCTGCTCGACACGATCCTCGCGATGCAGCCGGAGCGGGTGGTGTACGTGTCCTGTAATCCGTCGACGCTGGCGCGGGATTTGAGAGTGCTGGAGGACGGCGGCTATCGGACGGTGGAGGTGCAGCCGGTGGATATGTTTCCGCATACGGTGCATGTGGAATCGGTCGCGCTTCTCATTAAGACTGGTACAGTGTCCTGAATTTCCTTGATATATAAGGATTTTTCGTATGTAATAGATGTCTTCTTTCCTGTGGTACAGAGCGGGATTTCAAGAGTTGATGTGAATTTGATGTGAAAAATGAAAATAAGCTACGTGAAAATGATATAATTCGACATAAATAATGAGAAGAAGACGCCGAGGAGAACCTTCCCCGAGCGTCTTTATTTTGCGCCTTGCTCTTGATTGGAAACAGATTATCGAACTTATCTGCTGCAGCCTGGTCGGCGGACCGGAGCGCGTGGCCGTAAATATTCATCGTTGTAGTAATGCTGCCGTGGCCGAATCTTAACCTGCCAAGAACCGCAGCGAAACAAGCAAGATTTTGCGTAGAAAATGGCCTTACAGTAAGCGCGGCAAACCTGGTTCCTGGCGATCTTACATTTTGGAGCTATAAGCGTATTACCCACATTGGAATATATGCGGGAAATGGAAAATTGTAGACGCTTCCTCAAGTCCGGGACAACTGGTGTACCGCAGTTTGTTTGATTCGGACAAGCAAGTGTTGTTTGGAAGACCTGCGATTCAATTGTGAGGTACAGCATCAAATAACTTGCACAGAAGTAGACAAGTTTGTAAAATTAACTTGCCCAAAAATATCGGTAAACCTCGAAGGGAGTCCCTTTCGAGGTTTTTAATTGACTTAATCATTGCTTGTTTTTTTGATTTTGTAATAATTGAGAAGGATGAGATGATTGTTTGTCGAATTTACCAATAACAAAAGGTATTGTTCTGCACTAAAATGGGAAGTAAAGTACCCCAAAAAAGCGTGTAAACTAAACGTGATGGTAAAAATGACTTATTGTTGCGATATTTTTTGCAGTTACTAATGTCGCAGTTACATAAGTTACAGTTCTATTCGTTACCGTACTAAAAGTGAAAGACGGTGAGCAAATCGGATGAAAGAGGTTCTTATCGAAGTCGTTAAAAATGTTCAAAAGGATCAAACCATATTTATAGGGTATTTAACTAAAGAGCAGGCACGACAACTCACATTTTCTGACCATTTTCCACCTCAGGAAGGCAGAATCGGATACCAACGTCCCGCTGACATGAAACGAGCGAAGGCCTTTGCAAAATATGTTAGTGAAAAGCCTACAGGATTTGTTACACCTATTCTCTTAAATGCACGAGACGACTGTTCTTTCATTCCACATAACGATTCAGGATATGGAAGACTCCACTTGCCTGTGAAGTCGTGCCTGTCCATTATTGACGGACAACACCGTGTTCTTGGTCTGATGGATTGCAAGTATACGAACATACCGATTCCATTTATGCTATTCCAAAATCTCGACCTGGATGCAGAACAGGAATTGTTCATCACAATTAATAGAGAACAAAAGAAAGTCAATATGAGCCATGTCTGGTTTAATGATCGTAAAAATGATGAGTTATCACAACTAGTTGTTAAGTTAGAATCGGAAGTCGGCAGCCCGTGGTATCAAAAAGTGAATCTAAACGGTGTACGGGGCGCTAAACGGGCAGTAAGCTTAGATTCCCTGAGAGGTTCTTTAATTGAGCTGTTCCAATCAGGTGAAATTAAAGCACTGGATTTCAACCAGAAGTATGAACTTGCTACGGATTACTGGAGTATTGTATCTGAGGTGTGGCCAGAAGCGTGGCAAGCTACTAAAAATTCACTAATTAAAAAAACGATGGGAACCCTTGCGCTAAGTAAATTAGGTGGTTTCTTAATAGTTGAATGCCTTGACCGTAATAATAAAAAACTAGATTTGGTTAAGTTAAAGTCTTTATTATCTCGTGCTAGCCATATTAATTGGATGAATGATGGAGAATTTAATGGTATCTCCGGAAGAAAAGGTGCCGATGTAGTGAAGAATAAATTAGATGAAATTATATTCTATAAAGTTGGAACAAACTCATGAAATTTAAACGAGTTTGGAGAGGGGAGTTCCCGAAGTATTGGGATGTAACTAAATGGGCTATTCTGCTTGAACAATATGTAGTGGTTTGTCGCCGAAATGAATACACTAACCGCCGTGTGATCGAGAGGATAAAAATTGATAGCGGCGAAACAGTGACTTTTCAAACAATATATAACTGTATTATTGGTTGGCGAGATAGTGTTATTTTCTTAGCACGAGTTTCTGATGCACGATCTCATTTGAAAATTGATCGTATTGGTTCATTTGATGTCAGTTGCATGAGTTTTCGTTGGGAGTTAAGTGAAGCTATTTTAATTGAAAAATATAAACTTCCTACAATAACCGATTATTCAGGTGACTTGTTTATCTTGGGGAGCAAGAAAATTGATTTGAATAATGGTCATTTTTCAGATCATAGACAAACGATAAATTACCGTTGGCCTGTAGATGAACATCTGTCACTGGTTCAAAAAAATGATGTTTTGGCTTGCGTGGTTAAAGAAGGAGCCTCTTTGTGGGAACACAAAGGATATTTCGGTAATTATTTTCATGGAGTAATCGGAGAGCAGTTGTTTTTTTTCATGCCGCAGGACAAGTTAGTTATTCTGAACAAAAGAACGGGACAGGAAATTGACGAGATTGATTTGCCTCAGGTCCGTTTAACAACCCGGCGAGTATTAGGGGATTTTGATTTGTGCAATGAATATTCGTTTGAAAATTCTACGGTTGCTGATTGTCTTGTGGACGAATCTGTTGTCGCATGGATGGATGACACCAATGCAGTTAAGGTAGCATACAGAGGCACAGATACAGTTCAATCTTACTCAAATCCAAACTCATCCCTACTCTATTTAACACAAATAAAAAAGAAGAATTTGTTAATGTATGAGATAGAAAACGAAGATTACGGAAGTTTAGTCATCGGTACAATGGAGGAATAGCATGAAGGCATTAAGATTTGGTGGAATCAGCCCTGCTGTTTTAAGAGAATTATCAGGCGTGTATCAGCCATTTGTAAAGGCAGTAAAAGAAATAATTTCAAATTCTTACGATGCAGATGCAGAAACGGTTACACTTGAATTTGGACCTGATTTTGAGTCGTTGACTATTAAAGATGATGGAATCGGTATGGGACCGATTGAATTTGTGCGCGACTATATACGTATCGGGAAAAGTCATCGAAAAGATGAAGCTACAGCAATTAAAGGGCGTCCGAGGATAGGAGGAAAAGGAATTGGATTTCTTGCTCCAGCTCGTTATTGTGAAATGATCGAACTAACGACTAAGAAGAACGCTGTGTATTCAGACAAAATCATTATAGAGCCGAATGGTGAGTTAAAGATAAATCTAGAGAGATTGTTCATGCATGGGCATGAGGATGAGGCGGTGCTAAGCTGCATCGAAATAATTGGAGTGACTGATGAACAAGGTATTGAGTTGTCGGTAGATAGAGAAAGGCTGACTCTAAATTTCCATGAACCAGTATATCATCGCTGTGAGGTTTGGTATGAGTATGATGCCTCCAATTTTGAACTTACAGCGAAAATAAATTTTGATGCTTTATTTTCATTAGAAACAAGCAAGAGTCTTGAGCAAATAGAATCTTTCTGTGAGATAAGTATTGATACTGTATCAGACCAAAAAAAATATGAATCGTACACGCAAGTAAGACTTAATAATATCAAGGATTTTGTTAGAAATGATTTGAAAGACGAAGGTAAGAAAGGTGCCCGGAACATTGGAAGTCAAGGCGGGTTAGAACAGTTTGAATGGCACTTAAGTAGGATTATCCCAGTTCATGCTAACTGCGATGAGAATTTGCCAACTGAGATGCAAGAATATATTCGCAATGAAATTGATCATAATCATATTGAAATTATTATGATGGGAAGTGGTCAGAAACCGAGAGAGCTTAAGAGACGAATAATAAAACCGGCATTGAAGCTTAGTATGGATGAAGATAAGGATATTCTTAAACAGTTCGACCTTCGTGACGAAAACGGAGAAGTATTTGGTAGAGGTTTTTTAGTAGGTCAATCTTCTCTTATATTACCAGCAGAATTAAGAGGTATCTTAGTACGAGTAAAGGGTGTCGCTGTTGGGGAGCCAACATTTTTTGGATTAGACCAAATTCTATCTGGTCCGTTGAAAATGGCTTTGACACAAATATCAGGTGAGATCAATATATTTAGAGGAATAGATGCAGTTCAAGATATTAATCCAGGCAGGGATGGGTTCTATAAAGAGAGTAAAACTTACAACTTGATGAAAAAACAATTAGTTGGTGAATATTCAGACCGTGCTGCTGGAATTGTCAAAGAAGTTATAAACGGAATTATTTCCAGAAGTGAGATTAATTCAAGCTTAACGAATTTTCTCAAGAAGTACCAATCTTACCGAGATACAATCTTGGAAGCAAGTCAGGTTATTGCTACTTTGGCTATGGATAATCCTGAAATTGAAGATGCGTTTTATAACTCTACAGATATGAGTGACTTAAAACTTAGTCCTGCTGTACTGCCGAAAGCGGAAGGTAAGCTTTCCTCGTTCTCCGTTTATGAAGAGGAAGACTTGGAAGATGCGGAGAAGGGGTATAAAGTTAATTACGAAACTAAGCAATTGTTTCTAGATAAAAATGCGAATATATGGAAGCGAAACATTAATATCGGCAGACAAAATTTTAATATTGAATTGAAGCATGGCAATAAGAAAAATGTGAAAATGTTTTGTCAAGTAAATCCTGTTACCCGAAAAATTTATATTAACTGGGATCACCCTATTCGATCTTCAATGGGGGACACTCAATTTATTAAACACTGCTTGGCAACCATTGCTTCTAATTTACCGCAAGATCAATTAGATACTTACGTCAGCTTAATGACGAGCAAAGTATAAAGGTGTGTCTTCAATGGAATGTATCTCATCCCAATCATGGTTACAAAAAATTACAAGTGAAGATAAAGTGTTACTAATTAACCCGCCAATTCAAGAGGTACGGTATGCTTGGATTCGCTGGAATCAGCCCACTGACTTACTAATATTAAGTTCCAAGCTCAAAAATGAGGCAGGATGTAAGGTAGAGCTGCTCGACTTTATGTTACCTACGGAGTCGGGCAGAGTTCCTATGCGTGATTTGGCAAAAGCAAAAGAAGTTCGTACTAAAAACATTAAAACGACATATAAAGCACGAACTTATGGTTTGCCATTAGAGGAAGCAACGCAACAATTGACGTCCATACTTCCAAATTGGTCACCAACGCATATTGTTATTACGACCATGACAACTTATTGGTTTGAAACGCTTCGCCCAGTTATATCATATATGAAAACGATCTGCCCTTCAGCGCAAGTGAGTATTATGGGAGCTTATCCTGTACATGAGACTGATCACGCGATGCGAATGAATGCGGATTATTTAATTACCGATTACTTTGAAACAGCAGAGTACTATCCTGATTTTGAAGTTTACGCTGGGGAGATCACAAAGTTCTTACACAATGGGCGAACACTGCTATTTGGCGGACTGAGATTGAGCAACAATTCAGCAAATACCATTGAACAAATCAAATCATTAAGAAGACAAAATATAAGAGACTTCGTTTTTTTTGAAAGCAATATTTTCAGAGAAGATTGCAAGCCGCTACAGGAAATGCTGACAACGCTTGAAAAAGAAAAGCTGTCTATTAATTTACACGGCCTTTGTGGACTGGAAATTAGGAATGCCACAGAGGGGATCTACACTAAGATGCTGCAAGCGGGCTATCGTTCATTTTTTCTAGAGTATGATTTAGATAATAATGAGCTTAACATAGATAGCTATCGAAGAGCCTATCTGGAACTAGTTAAACATAACACTGGACGAATATCCTCTGGGAATTTAGCAGGCTTTATTATGATTGGTACTGTTGATGATGAACTAGAAAGGCTGTTCAGGCACACCTTGAATTTGCTTGAGATGTGTGGATCGATAATCCCTAAGCCCTTCACTCCTACGATAAACAGTGAGAAGTATTTAGAAGTAAAACAAAAGCAAGGCCTAGATAAATTAACACCGCATGTTTTCCCTCTCGCTGTAGATAATGGAATCACACGCGAAGAATACATGGAGTTATATCAGCATACCAGCTTTTTGAACGAAAAACGATTAGGGCAGTCATTTGATTTTTTTGATAATCATTACTGCTCAGTTGCCTTAAAAAGAAGTTTGGGGAAAAAGGGGATGATGATATGACCATCAGTCGAAACAAGTTGGCTATTCTCATCAACCCGCCAATTTATGATACACAATATTGGGCTAGATGGAGTATGCCTCATGGTTTGCTTAAGATTGCTACATGGTTACGAAATGAAGGATATGACTTAAAATTGTACGACTGTTTGAATCCTTACGGTGAGGGAAGCGGGATTCCAGAGCGTGTAGCAGATTTTGAAAGCTATGATGCCGTTCGTAAACAGAAAAAAAGTGTGGTTGTTTTGGCTTCAACTGAGGAACGAGAAGAACCGATGTCTTATAAATTAAAGCCTAACGAGAAGTGGAAATATACGTTTGGTTTGCCTCCATATGAGTTAGAAGATCAATTAATGAATTATAAGAAGAGCATTGCAAGAAAAAAATACAAGAGTGTGGAGTTTTGGATTACTTCCATTATGACATACTGGTGGGAAAGCACACGAGATGTAATTGAGTTGGTACTACGGGTATTTCCTGAGGCGAAAATACGATTGGGTGGCATTTATCCTACCTTGGCGCCTTGGCATGCGGAAACTAAGCTGGGGATTGAGCCTCTTTTGATGAAAGGGGACAAACTTGACCTAAACGATGAAGCTCAGATGGATCGACATATTGTAATTTTTAATGAAGTGCCGGACGCGTCGAACCTAGATCTTGCAACAGACCTGTATGATGATAAAGAGAGGCCGCCATATACTATTCTGACTACTTCTAGGGGTTGTCCTCATATTTGCTCGTATTGTGCCTCCAACGTATTAAACGATGGAACAAAGGTACGAACGCGTACATTTGAAGATGTGATCGCGGAGATAAAAGATAAATTCAGAAAAAACACACGAGTATTTTGTTTTTATGAAGATAATCTTCTAATGAAGATGCAAGAGTTTAAGCGGATTTTAAAGGCAGTATTAGCAGATAAATCTTTACAAGGCATAAAGATTTACGCGCCGGAAGGTATTGAAATTGGTGTTGCACTAAGTGATCGGAAAAGATATCTCTTAAAAATGCGTTCTGATAAAAGTATTTTAGCTACATTATCGATTGAAACGGAATTAGAAGCACAAGATACATCAAAAGCCAACGATATTTATGAAGCTTTTAAGGAGAGTAAGGGACTAACCAAGAGAACATTTATCAAGTTTGAGGAAGATTTAACACACGGTGCTGTGGTCGTAAAAGAGCAGACGGATGATCACATTGTATTAGTTGTAGGGGATGACGATAAGGTTGTTTTAAGAAAAGTGATAAAAGAAAATGGCCGCGCCGATCTTATATATGAAAATGAAGAACAAAGTTCATTAGGGTTGTACTTAGTAGGAGTGCCGGAAATCGTATATTTAATGCGGTTAGCTGGCTTTGAAAAAATTTATTTACCGCTTGAGACGATCAAAAAGGAAACGAACGCTAGATGGAATCGCTCTTGGAATAGTAACTTGTCTCGTTTTGAATCCTTGCTGGCTGCTCTTGAGGAAGTTGGATTCGATACTCGTAAGCAAAATATCAATGCTTTCGTTATGTTCGGATTGCCTGGCGAAGATCTCGAAGAAATATATGATACTACTCTTTATGCCTCTGAGCGAGTAGGCTCGGTTATTCCTATGCTATTTACACCAGTGCCTTCTACAGATGTATATGAACAGTACAGGTCGTATATAGAGGAGCACGATTTCGACCTGCACCACTTGAATGGGAAGTTGTTCCCGTTCTTTCCGATGTTGCGGGATCAAATGAAAATGAAGCATCCCGAGTATGAGGTAGAGGTCGCGGATTATGTTCGAGTAGAAAGTTTCATGCAGCGGGTTAATTCAAAAATTAATGGGCTATCAGTTAATATTTATGCGGATACGAAAGTTGCATCAACATTTAGACAGACGTATAGTCAATATGAATCAGTTATTAAAGAATGGGTATAAAAGCTCATCGCCTACTGAAATAACAGTAGGCGATGAGCTTTTATATTAGTTGAAGGAATTTGCCTCTTACTGTCGAAGTTTAATTTGGAGTAGGTATATTATACCAGAAATATGGAGCCTTTATGAAGAAGACGAAGATACTCAGCATTATTAGGGAAAAAGGCTATACTTGTCACCAATCAGAGCGGGTTAACCTCGACAATTTCTATTTTGATCCTTATCAAGACGAGGGTACTCTGTTCACTAAAGATACTATTTTCGAAACTGAAAATAAAAATGGGAAATTCATTAACATTCCGACCAACGTGAATAATTCGTTATTTAAATACTTTTTAGATGGTTCGAGATATACGTATAAATTAGCTGATATGGAAACTGCCGACGGGAAGTTTATGCCTATAGTTGCAGGCCAACTTGCTACTGGTGTATGCCAGAGAGACCAAGGAAAGATTAGTAGATACAGTATAAAGAAAAGTAACGTGTTAATGCTATACCATTTAATAAATGATGAAGACTTTAATGAAATGAAAAAAAGTCTAGAGGAAACTTTTATTATAAATCATGCCCCTTTTATTCTGGACAGATACAAATTTCAGAAGGATCAGGAGATTCGACCTGAAAATTTAGCTATCGCTAAAATTCAAAAATTAATGATGGGCATGGAAATAGATATATTAACTGAAATGGTTAATTCGCGTGTTCTGAAGAGAGAAGAAATGCTAATTATAGACGGTTCATTACAGTTCATGGATAAACGAGCAGATAGCAGACTTTTCTCAAATGTTATTGGTCTATCAAAGTCATTTAATCCCAATTTACAGCTTTCTAAAAATTCAAGACAAATTGGAGCAATTTTAACTGAGTTAAGATTCGGACAGAGAACTCCTGTATATAAGTATCCAATGAGAGACAATGGGAGAGTCATTGGAGCATGGTACATGAGAATCCGCCCACATGATAAGGTTTCGAACCCACTAGATGGTATTGTCAAAATTGAAAAAATAGCTGTAACCAGTAATGAAATAGAAGATGGATTTGAGTCAGGTTTAATTGATAATATTTCAAGCTCAATCCTTCTTGAAAGAAACGTAACTTGTCACGGTAAAGATCAAAGATGGGCTAATCATATTTATCCTATTTATTTAACGGAAAAAATGTTGAAAGAAAGCTTTCTAAGTAGTGTTTATTTTTTAAGCTTATTCTAGGAGGACAACAATTTGAAAATAGGTAAGGTTTCAGCTACGGAAAAAAATCCGACCAGTACGGACGAATTTATCTTCTGGCTTGAAGATAACGTAGAAATCAGACCATTTGATATTATAAAAGCAATTAATGAAATTAACGGGAAACGCTCTATAACATACGGAATAGTCAAAGACATATTTCACATTACAGATAGTGCAGGTCACTTAAGTAATTATGTCTCGTCTGATTTTGGTAGTTTGGAGTCGGAACCTACAACTAAAAGATTAGGTGTAACATATGCTGTTGCTGAAGTAATAAGTAATAGCAAGGAAGTATATATGCCCTTAAGGGATAATACTATAATCGAGTTCGCTGATGAAGAGGACATTAAGACTGCTCTAGGACTAGATAGAATTAAGAATCCAATTCCCGCTGGATTTATTGAGGGGACAAACAATGTTTCAGTCCCTATTCATTTAAATAGTGACTTTCTGATCGGGCCTGAAGGAGCCCATCTCAATATTTCTGGTATTTCGGGGCTTGCAACCAAAACGTCGTATGCAATGTTTCTATTACAGGCTATTCAGCAAAAAATTGATAATGCAGCAATTATTATTTTAAATGTAAAGGGAGACGATTTATTACGCATTGATGAACATAATCCTCTGCTCACAAATGAGCAAAAGGAAACATGGGAGAAAACAGGTCTAGAGTGCCTTCCTTTTGATAATGTTCATTACTACTATCCATATAAAAACGACGATTCAGTACATTTCGCTAACACTTCACTTGATAAAAGCTCCATTAAAAAGCAAATCGATGTTGGAGTTGCTAAAAATTATATTTATACATATGAACACGATAAAACCAATCTCGACCTTCTTTTTAGTAATATAGATGATCCAAACTTTACGATGGAGTCAATTCTGAACTATATTTCAGAAAGTGAAGTGTTTTCTGATCTGAGTTGGGAAGAGTTCAAGTCAAAGCTAGACAACTTTACTGCAGCAGGAAATGCCAAGAAGAACAGTAACGAGATTACCGTTCAATCTTGGAGAAAATTTAAGAGGCTCGTTAATAAATCTATTAATAGCCCTATATTTCAAAGTTCACTTTCACAAAATTCGAACAAACGACAATGCCATCTTTCTGATGAAATAAAAAAAATTCAAAAGAATGATGTTCGTGTTATTGATATAGCAAAGCTGGATGAACAATTACAATACTTAGTATTTGGAGATATATTGAAAGCTGTGAATGATTTGAAGTATGGGGAGACAGGTCGGGACCAGGAAGATATACCAGAAAGAATAATAATTTTTGTTGATGAATTAAACAAGTATGCTTCTTCAAACGCTCCACAAAAATCCCCTATCTTAAATTATCTTTTGGACATTACTGAACGCGGAAGATCAGAAGGCATCGTATTATTTTCCGCTGAACAATTTAAAAGTGCCATTCATGATAGAGTTAAGGGTAACTGCTCAACTCATGTATATGGAAGAACAAATGCAATCGAAGTATCAAAGCCCGACTATAGATACATACCAAAAGTATTTACAAATATGATGACCCGTTTGGGAAAAGGAGAGCTGATTGTCCAGCACTCCATATTTGGAACACCACTGAAGGTTTCGTTTCCGTTCCCTTCGTACTATCAAAGAGGTGACTAGAGTTGAGTAGAGATATTAAAATTGGCAAACATACTTTAGAGTCGCTAACCACGGGAATGTATTCCGAACCGAAAATCATTTTCAGGGAATATATTCAGAACTCTACTGATGCAATAGATGCTGCTATAAAACAGGGATTATTGCTAGGCAGACAACAAGGGGAAATAAATATTTCTCTTGATAAGAAGGAACGTATCATTACAATTGAAGACAATGGTATTGGTATTTCTGTTAAGAGAGCGTGGAATGTTCTTTGTGACGTTGGTAATTCTGAAAAGCGACACGAAGAAAATAGAGGTTTTAGAGGGATTGGTCGATTAGGCGGATTAAGCTATGCGGATGAACTTTATTTCATTACTACATTTGCAGGAGAAAACAAAAAATCAATCGTTAGATGGAATTGTATTCGATTAAGGGAGCTTTTGCAGCCAGGTAAGCATGAAGAGTATGATCTATCACGTGTTATTAATGAGGTTGTAAGTATTGATACTGTAGATGAAGCATCGGAATCTCACTACTTTAAGGTTTTGCTTAAGGGGGTTAATTACAAACATTCAGATTTAATGAGTGAAGATGAAGTGGGAACTTACCTCTCTGAAGTAGCTCCAGTACCTTACGATGGACAGAAATTCGTATTTTACACTGATTCACAAGTGGGAATTAAAAAGAAGCTTATGGAAATAAACAAGCCACTTGAGGAGTATAATATTTATTTGAATGGTAGTCCTGACCCTATTTATAAATCATATAAAACGTGGTTCACTGCTAAAAACAAAAGAGATGATATTCAAAGAATAGAGCATATTTCAGAAATAACAGAAAGTGGAGAATTGCTTTTTTGGGGTTGGTACGCAATCACCAATTTTTACGGTCAAGTCCAAGAAAGTGGTATGAGAGGGTTAAGGGTAAGAAAAAACAATATTTTAATCGGCGATGAAGGGACGTTAGATAGCTTTTTTACCCAAGAGCGGTTTAATCTATGGTTCATAGGCGAGATTTACGTGTATGAACATGATATTATTCCAAACGCGCGAAGAGATAATTTTGAAGCAAATGAAGCATATACACGTTTTAGGGAACGACTTGAAAAGTATACGAGAGGTGTTTTGTCCAAGCTTCCCTCTTATTATTCAAATTACAATTCAGCAAAAGATAAGATTGAAAAGAGCGCTTTGGAACTTCAAAATATTGAAAATAAAATAGCAACGGGTGTATCTTCTGAGGAAGAAAGAAAAAAAATTATTGAACAGCAAGAAGTGATTAGAGAAAAATTAGAGAAAAGCACAGAGACACTTATCAAATCTAAGGATAAACTTGACCCGGCGAAAATAAAAGAAATAGAAAATATTGTAAATAAATCTACAGAAGTAAAGAAAAAGGTAGATGACGTTAATAAGAAGATTGAAACGGTGGAGTACTCATTAGATAAGGAAAAGGCGCTATCACACCATTCAAAAGATGTTAAACGTGTGATCATTAAAATATTTGAAATCATTGACAAACGGCTGACGTACGACGCTGCCGAAGAACTTAAACAAATAATAATTGAAGAGCTTAAGCAGAAACCTAAAGGTAGATAGGGTTCGATTATTTATTATGATTACTGCTATCAGATATCTAAACGGATAGTTCGATCGGATGTCTTTTAAACATCGAATTCCATCCATCTGTGTAATTTACAACTTCGAATTATTGGAGATGAGGAAATGAAGCATGTAGACAAGTTATTGCCAATAAAAGAGATTTACTTTGATGAAGGGAATCCTCGTATACTAGAGGATGTCGGAAACAGTCAAAGTGAAATTCAAGAACATATCATGAAAGAATACAATACACAAAATTTATTAAAAGGAATGAAGAATGGACTCGTATGGGCAAGTAGACTTGTTGTGACAAAATTGAAAGATCAAGATAAGTACATCGTAATTGAAGGGAACAGGAGGTTAGCTTGTCTAAAGAGCGGGCAAATTGCAGTAGTTGATGAAAATACTCAAATTCCTGTAGTTGAAATAGTACGAGAGAAGGGTGACTCCGATGCTGAATATAAAGCGGAAATAAAAAAGGTTCAAGGAGTTGCTAATGTTAGCGCAGTTAAAGAGTGGAGAGCGGTGGCCAAGGCTAAATTTAGTTACACTTATTTTAGAGAATTAAGGCAATCGAAGCCAGAAACAACTCCTGACGAAATCATCCAACGGATAGGTGAGTATTATGGAGATGAAACCAGCACCGTTAAACGAAGTATTGTTCGGTATGCACTTTACGCTGAAAGTGAATTGTTATCAGGGTGTAAGTTAAACCCTTCTGAGTATAGCTATATAGAGGCTGTTACGAAAAATGAACGCACGAAATCTTTTTTTGGACTTATTAGCAAATCCTATGATTTTGAGTGGCATTTACCATCTAATGATACTGACACAACTGAGCAAAAGAAGCTTCGCCTGAAGAAGCTACCAGAACTTATACAAATCTTAAAACAAGCGAATGTTACAACATCGGAGTTTAGAAGTAATTTTGAAGAGCTTGTTCTAAAAAGCGCAGACCCAGACGAAACGTATTTTGGATTAGCTGAATCAAAAATTACTTGGGGGGAATTTAAAAAAAAGTCGACCACCACCAGTGCTGAAGAGGATTCTGATGCTGGGAGAAGTAAAGCAAGTCAGGCAGGTAACCCAGTTGGAGGGAATGCTGATTTCACTGTAACTGGGACAATGGACCCTGATCCTGGTGAGGGTGAGTCTGCAGATAGCTCTTTAACCACTACTTCAGGCACTGACCGAGAAGCGGATTCTAGTTCGCAAAATGATGAGGTTAATGATAATAATTCAAAAGGCAATAAAGATGAGTTAATGAGCAGTGTTTATTGGAATCAATTTTGTCCTGTAGTTCATGAAGATCAAAGTGTGGATTCATGGCCTGTGTCGATTTCTTTTCAAAGTGGCAAAGTTATTCTAAATAAGAAACATAAAGTATATCCGTCAATATGTAAACAAAAAAATCAAGAAAGAGTTAGAGTATTACTCGGTATATATAGTGCAGATCGGAATGCAAGTACTCAAAGTGAATTATTAAAAGAAATTAGTGATCAGCTAGCTATGATTTGGAGGTAATATCCATTAAAGCAGTATACGTTTTTGGGGCGGGAGCATCGGCCGCCGACAGAGCGCCGACAGTTCCCGTTTTTCTACAAGTCGCACATTCGTTATTAAAGAATGAAGGACAATTAAAGAAACTCTGGGCGTTTCTTGAAGAATATTACTCACGAGACTTTAGTCAAACAAGTAATATTCGTGAAGACTTTCCTGCAATTGATGAGGTCATAAGTACTATCGACTGGGCTATTGCAAATAAGATTACGTTATTACCGAGCCACGACCCATTGAAAAATGTTGAATTGCAGAAGTTGCTTATCCAGTTAATGAGCGAAACATTACGACTATCATTATCTAATATTGAAGAGAGCGTTCATGAAAAGTTTATTAGAAATATAAAGATGAAAGAGGGAAAGTACGAAGCCAATATTATCTCTCTCAATTACGATTTGCTGCTTGATCGGGCAATAAAAGAAATTTCAGGAAAAGAGCCACATTACGGATTAACTAAAACGATGCCTACACAGCGTATCCGACTGTACAAATTGCATGGCTCCCTTAACTGGCAGGTCTGTTCGTTTTGCCAAAAAATCATAGTTATCAAACATCCAATATCTACCTGCCCTAAATGCTCCAGTCCGCATCTTCAGCCGGTTCTTGTAACCCCAACGATTTTGAAGTCATATGACATCCCAGATTTATCGCAGGTCTGGAATGAAGCCTTTCAGAATATTTCGGAAGCAGAGAAGATTGTATTTATTGGATACTCACTTCCGCCAGCAGATTTTGCAATTATCGAACGGATTAAGCGCGCTATTCATCAAGGGGGGAAGCGTCCTATAATTCATGTCATTGATTACAAGAATGAGTCTGTCCCTGCAAGATATAGACAAATTTTTGGTAGTGACGTAACAAGTGATCTGTCTGGTTTTAAAGGTGAAGCGTACTAGGCACAACTGAGTAGTTAGCCGATAATATGAAACGCTCGGTTAGAGGATGTACATACGCTTCAATAGACAGGAGTGACTTAAGGAGAGGATGCTTTTGGTGAGAACAAGAGGCATATTAGCAACAAGGCACACAACATGCGATTATCTAAAGAAGCCTTAGAGGAAATGGCAGCACAAATTAATAGCGACTCTGTACCGAGGGGGGGGAGGCGGGACATGATGTACTGATTCCTCCGATTGGAAAAGTGATAGAAGCGTCAGTTGAAAAATGACCGATGGAGAATTTGCTCTTTTCGGTGAATAGAGATTATGAGTAAATCCAGAATGGCAAGAGTTATTCTTCCATCGGATGAAGTCGGTTATTTAGATAGGTGGTCGGACAACAGGCCAGTCGCTAATTGGGAGCTTTGACCACTTTACTGCAGAGGCTATATGCCAATTGTATATTAAAATCAAGAGTTTTGCTGTTTTAGCCAGGATTAATCCGAATAAGGATTAATTAACTCAACTTTCGCAGCTTGAAATCGGCAAATAAGCCTTGATGTAGCTGGGCAAACCGGCGATCCACT
>NZ_JCAMRT010000026.1:0-69408 GCF_059821225.1 Paenibacillus sp. sg306046 | reverse complement strand
GCGCGACGGGAGTAACAGGTGAGACCGGGATGACAGGCGCAACAGGAATGACAGGCGCGACGGGAGTAACAGGCGCGACAGGAATGACAGGTGCGACGGGGATGACTGGAGCAACAGGGATGGAAGGAGCGACGGGTGTAACCGGGGCAACGGGAATGACAGGCGCGACAGGAATGATGGGAGCGACAGGCGTAACTGGATCGACGGGAGCTACAGGAGCTACAGGAGCCACAGGTGCTACAGGTGCAACGGGGGCTGGAGAAATTACGACGTACAGCCAGGCGGGCCGAAGCGGCGGCAGCTTGGCGGTTTTACTAGGAGGAACCAACGTACCATTGGATGTGGATCAGCTTCTAGGTAACATCACGGTTAATGGAAGTAACGATACCTTTACTATACCGACCGCGGGTGTGTATTTGTTCCAATATGACATTTCTTTGTCCATGGCTCAGCAGGTCAGCGCGCGTCTGATGCTGAACGGTTCAACTATGAATGGCAGCAGCATAGTTTCATCCTATACCAGGGGAGAATTTAACAACATGACCATTGCAGATGTTACGGCTGGTTCGGTAGTCAGCCTTCAATTGTATGGATGGTTAGGCAACGTGAATTTTGAAACAGGAGACGGCGCTTCCCTTACCATCATCAAGCTGAAATAGAAAGCCTGTCGAACGAATGAATCCAAAGGAGATTTAAACCATGAAGAAAATCAGCATCGTGATCCTGGCCCAGCAAGCGAGCCTGCTCAAGTCGTGCCTGACTGCCCTCAGACAGCATACGCATCAGCCTTATGAGCTGATCATTGTGGATGACTGCGGTCCTGCAGCCCAGATTAAGCTGCCTGAGCTTACCGAAACCGCCGATTGCCGGATCATCAAGGCGCAGCAGCCGCAGGGCGGCGTAGCCGCCGGATATAATCTGGGAGCGGCGGAGGCGACGGGGGAGCGGCTTGTGCTGCTCCGCGACCATATCGTAGTCACCGCGCATTGGCTGGAGGCGCTGGCCGACGGTCTGGATACGCACCCGGATGCGGCGCTCGTCGGTCCGGTCAGCCATGACGTGAGCGGCTGGCAGCGCACCGCGCAGCCGGTTCATGTGATGCAGGCGGCTGATCGCGCAACTCGCTTACGGCTGGCTGCACAGCCGGTGCAGTTGCGCCAGGTGACCCGATTGCTGAATATTCTTCTTATGGCGGACAAGGCTGTGTTCCAGCAGCTCGGCGGATTCGATGAACGATTTGCCCTTGAAACGTACGAGGATGACGATCTGTGCTACCGGGCGCTGCAGGCGGGATACAAGCTGTACATTGCCCAGGATTGCTTCGTCAAGTACGTCCAGCCGCCGAGCCGTTTCCCGCATGACCCGGATTGGCTGGTACGGCAGATGGAGCAAAACCGGCTGCTCGCGCAGGAGAAGTGGGGACTGGATGTGACAGAGGCGCTGCAGGCCTGGCGGCGTCCGGTCACCGTCAGCTTGTGCATGATTGTCAAAAATGAAGAGGAAACGCTGGCGCGCTGCCTGTCGAGCGTCCGTGATCTGGTGGATGAAATTGTAATTCTGGACACGGGCTCGACGGACCGCACCAAGGAAATTGCCGCAGAATTTTCCGCTTGCGTGTATGAGTTTACCTGGGTGAATGATTTCGCCAAGGCGCGCAATCGGGCATTCGAGCTGGCTACGCAGGAATATGTGTTGTGGCTGGACGCGGACGATCTGCTCAAGCCGGATGACCGCGAACAGCTGCGAGCTCTAACTGCAGCGTTGCCCTGGAACACGGATGTTGTGTCGATGCCGTACAATTTGGCTCATGACGCGCACGGAAACGTGACGGCGAGCCTGCGGCGCAACCGGCTTGTACGCAGGAGCATGGGGTTCAAGTGGATCGGTGTGGTGCACGAATACCTGGAAGTTTTCGGAACGTTCCTGCATAGCGACATTTGCGTGACGCATGATCGACAGCATACGAATTCCGCGCGCAATCTGCACATTTATGAGCAGCGCCAGGCGGCGGGAGAAGCCTTCTCACCGCGTGATTTGTTTTATTTTTCAAATGAATTGTTCGATCACGGGCAATGGAAGCGTTCTGCGGAGCACTATGAGCGATTTCTCGCCTTGCCGGAGGGCTGGGTGGAGGATCAGATTGCCGCCTGCGGCAGAGCCGCCGAATGTTATTTTAATTTGAATAACCTGCGGCTCGCGAAGCAGAAGGCGCTGCAATCGTTCAGCTACGCGCTTCCCCGTGCTGAAAATTGCTGCCGGCTGGGCATGTTTCATCTAGCCGAAGGGCAGTATGCGGATGCCATCTGGTGGTACAAGCTTGCGGCGGGCTTGACCCGGCCGGAGCAGACCCATGCGATGCTGCAGCTGGCCTGCTGGACGTGGCTGCCGCATTTGCAGCTTTGCGTCTGCTATGATCGGTTGGGACAATACGAGCAGGCTTATGCGCATAATGAGCTGGCCGCAGCCTTTGTTCCCGAAGATGAACGGATTCTGATGAATCGCACGTATTTGTCGGCGCGGCTGGCGGCAGCAGTTCAGTAATACGGGACTGCTGTCCGGCTGTGTCAGCTTGGAAGATTTGGTATAGAATGTTTAGAATGGAAGGTGAGTTGGTCACCGTGAAGAAGATGAAGTCAAAAATGACCTTAGCGGTAGGTTTGTCCGCATTGTTAGCCTCCGCAGCAGTACCGGCGCACGGGCTGGACCAGGCTGTGCCAGTCGGCCAGACCGTCCAGCAGCCGGAAGAGCATACAGAGCCTGCGGAGACGTTGCCGGCAGCTAGTGCGCCGACGGTGAGCGACGTCACGTATACGGTTTATGGCGCGCCGCCTGTTGTTCCCGTACCACCGGTTGTTATCCCGCCGGCTCCGGCTGTTGTGCCTCCTGTGCTTATCGCTCAGCCGTCTGTATCGGTCAGCCAGCAGGTCTACGCGTCGATTGCGTTCGGGGATCGGCATGGCGTAGCGGTAGACGCACAGCAGCGGGTATGGACATGGGGTAAAAGCCAAAGCGTACAAGCGGGTGCGGCAGGCGCGAATGCTCCTGTTGCGCCAGTTGTTGTGCCGCAGCTGGAGCGGGTTGTGTCCGTAGCGGCGGGTGCGGCGTTCAGCTTGGCGCTGACTGCGGACGGTACGGTCTGGGCATGGGGCGCCAATGAATCGGGCCAGCTCGGAAACGGCACCCAGACGGCGAACGATGCGCCTGTTGCCGTATTGGACGGAGTGGTGGAAATATCCAGCGGTATCGGCCACAGCATCGCCCGCAAGCAAGACGGCACGGTCTGGACGTGGGGGGCTAATGACAGCGGCCAGCTCGGTACAGGCGATCAGATAAATCGGTTAACGCCGGTGCAGGTGGCCGGACTTGGAGCGGTGAAGCAAGTTGCAGCGGCAGGCTTCCATACGATCATTTTGCAAGAGGATGGCACGGTTTGGACTTGGGGAGAAAATAGCTCCGGTCAGCTTGGAGATGGCGGCACGGTTAATCGGGCTTTGCCGGGCATCGCGCTGAGCCGGATGAGCTGGATTGGGGCAGGCGCTGATCACAGTCTGGCCGTTGATCCAGACGGCGCGTTATGGTCCTGGGGCGGCAACAGCCGCGGTCAGCTTGGCGACGGCACCCGGACAGACCGACCAACACCGGGGCGCGTAGTCTTGGATGCGCCGGTAGCGGAAGTAACGGGAGGTTTGTTTTACAGCGTTGCGTTGACGGCTGACGGGAACGTCTGGAGCTGGGGCTGGAATAATCGCGGCCAATTGGGCGACGGCTCGATGGAGAATCGCGAGCAGCCTGTGCGGGTGAGCGGACTGACGGGCGTTCACGCTTTGCAGGCTGGCCCAAATGCTGCCGGGGCTGTGACCGAGCAAGGCGTGTTCCATAGCTGGGGCGCCAACCAGGATGGACAACTGGGCAATGGTGCGAAGCATCTGGCGGTAAAGCCGATTACCTTGCTGGCGCTGTCGCCGGGCGCAGTGGACAAGCAGGCTCCGGAAGCGCCTCGACAATTGACGGTTCAGGGCGTTGCTCCGACCTTCATTAGCTTGGCCTGGTCTGAATCGGCAGATGACACGGGCATTGCCGGCTACGACATTTATGTCAACGGACAACTGGCGGGCACGAGCATCGAGCCGCGATTTACGGTGCGGGGACTGGAAGCTGGCACTGTCTATCAGTTCAGTGTGCAAGCTCGCGATACGGTGGGCAACCTGTCCGCAAGTCAGGAAATTTTCGGGACGACACAGTAAGCCATGCCATGCACAGAAGCCTCCTGCATCACGGAAGCGTGACGGGAGGCTTCTGTACACTGCGGTCGCTCGCGTGCAGGCTCGGACTCATGCCGCTGCAAGCGGAGAAGTACTTGGCGTGCGCTATTCCACCCACTCCACCAGATGAGGCTCCGGGTCGAGAATAGATAAGTATTGCTCCCGCGAGCCATGCTGCATATCCGGATCAAGCGTCAGGTAACGCCGGACTTTATCCAGACGGTTCTCCTCGTTAACCCAGCCGAGATGCTTCAGTCGAAGCGGAGAGATGGCGTTGGGCAGCTGGAAAATGTTTTCCGGAAACCGGCCGCAATGCTGCGGGGTTTCTTTCCAGATGTAGGTGAAGTCGGGGTTATATTTTAGCAAAAAGGGCCGGTAATAGTGATGTGCTTGCCAGAAGGCGTCGTCCCGGTAAGCGGTAGGCGTCCAGAAATCATACAGCCGGAAGCTGAACAGGCTGAATTCCGTTTGCTCCAGCAAAGGGTCCAGCTCGGCTGCGAAACGGTCCTCGAACCATTCATCGGCGTCCAGATTCAAAATCCATTCCGGATTGACGCTTAACGTTTCGGCCCATTGCTGCTTGCGCAGGGTAATTTCATTGCTGAAGCGGGACGTTTCATTACGAACCAGCTTGACGGGCAGTCCCTCCAGCACCCGCAAGCAAAGCTCGGCGCTATCGTCTGTGCTGCCATCATCAATGATGACAGCATCGTCAATAAAGGTGCGATGCTTCTCAAGCGCGTGCTGCAAATAGCGGCCGCTTTCGTTTTTGACAACCATGGAAAGCGTCAGTCTTGCCTTTCGGCGGCCTGCGGCGACAGGGCCCAGCGCTGCGGAGCGTGCAGCGTGCGGCAGTGTCTCGGCAGCAGGTTGAACGGAAAGCGCGCGCTTTCCGAATTTTTCGAACAAAGGCCCGAACATATGAATGAATCCTCCCTCAAGGTCTGGAAATGGCGCTGTTGCTTGTGTTTATTGTAGCATGTCGTTCTGGACAAACACTGGACAACTGTGAAGGGTTGTTGAGTGCTTGTCCGGCACGATATGCAGCGCATGGTGTGCCCTGAGGGACCGGAGCGGTACAGGGACGGCCAGCTATTATGAGGAGGTACTTCTATTGTCTAGACACAAAGTGCTGATCGCGAGTCCGATTCGGCAAACTCCGGCGATTCTGCATCAATTTCTGAACTCTCTGGACGAGCTCGAGTCGCTTGATGCGCAAGTCGATTATGCATTTGCCGATGATAATCTGGATGAGGAATCGACCTTGCTGCTTGCAGAGTTCGCTGCACGGAACGGGCGGACGACCATTCTTAGCCGTCGCCAAGCGGATCGGGAGGAAAGCTATGACCGTGACGAGCGTACGCATTATTGGAAGGAAGAGCAGGTCTGGAAGGTTGCCGGACTGAAGGACGAGCTGATTGAATATGCGCGCGGGCATGGCTATGATTATCTGTTTCTGATCGACTCCGATCTGGTGCTGCACCCGGCCACGCTGACGCGACTGCTCCTGCATAGCAAGGACATTGTATCGTGCATCTACTGGACCCAGTGGGAGCCGGATACGATGGAGATGCCGCAGGTGTGGCTGCAGGATGAATATACGCAGCATGCGCATGCGCGCAAGGAGGCTTGCAGTCCGGAAGAGAAGAGACGCCGCGTGAAGAGGTTTTATGCCCAGCTGCGTATTCCCGGTCTGTACGAGGTAGGAGGGCTGGGGGCTTGCACGCTGATCAGCGCCCGGGCGTTGCAGGCCGGTGTGAGCTTCCGTGAAATCAAAAGCATTTCCTTCTGGGGAGAAGACCGTCACTTTTGTATTCGCGCGCAGGCCCTCGGCTTCGAGCTGTTCGTAGATACGATGTACCCGGCTTACCACATTTACCGCAAGACGGATCTTGCCGGTGTGGAGGCGTATAAGGCCAACTGCCGTCAAGCCGTCAGCGGACTCGCCTTGTTGTCTGGAGACAGGCAGGGCGAGACGGTTGCTCCTCAGACAGCAGCACAGCTTGCGGAGGCCGGACAAGCGATGCTTAATTACGGGTATGAAGAGGCGGCCGCCGATTATTACAGGCAGTTTCTGGCCACGGGCGAGGGCTCGGCAGCTGAACGGCTGAGCGCCTGCATTCTGGCGGCCAAATGCTACGAAATCCTCAAGGACGCGGAGGCCGAAAGAGAGCTGCTTACGACCTATTTGAGCGAATTTCCACGCGCGGAGCTGTACTGCCGATTGGGTTTCCTGTGCATGGAAAAAAGCGGCTGGCGTGAAGCGGTTGTCTGGTATCGGCTGGCACTAAAAGCGAAGGCTCCTGCTGACGTTGTCGAGTCGCCTGACCCGAGTGCCTGGACTTGGCAGCCCCATCTGCAGCTATGTGTTTGTTATGACCGGCTTGGTGAGCATGAGCTGGCTATGGAACATAATGCGAAGGGGCTTTCTTTGGACCCGGATCATCCGAGCTTGCTGCTGAACCGTGACTACTTGCGCTCTTTGCTTGGCAGCGGCAGCGGGACGTTCAAGCCGATGGAGCTGCTGCCGCCGGGCGAAATGCCGATCACGAACTTTCATTCGCGGTTTGTGACAGATCGGGACGCGAAGGTTAGCAGCTTCGTGTACGAGCTGCCCGCTGAATGGTGGAGCAGGGGCTATGAGTACGCGTGGGCGGCCCCCTTCGCCGGACCGGAGGATGTAGTGCTGGATGCGGCATGCGGTGTAGGACATCCGCTCAAATTTTACTTAGGTCAGGTGGCGAAGGAGACATACGCTTGCGATCTGGATGATCGCATTTTATCACGTGAAGCGATTTTGCGGGATGTGCGGGATACGATTGGCGATGCGGCCTGCAGCGAGTTTGATCCGGCCTGGATCGACCGTGTACATCTGAGCCAGGCGAATCTGGTGCAGCTGCCTTACAGCAACAAGCAATTTGATAAAATCTTTTGCATTTCCGTGCTGGAGCATCTACCGGATGCTGTTCAATTTCAAACGCTGATTGAGTTTTCCCGAGTTTTAAAGGATGGCGGACTGATTATTTTGACAGTCGATTATCCAAATATCCAGATGGAGCGCTTCATGAAGCTGATGCGGGCTACACGATTGGAGTTTCACAGCAGCTGGGATTTCCACATTCCGCAACATGCGGTGTCGACTCAGCTTTGGGGATCGGAGCTGCGATGCATCCGGCTTGTACTCAGCAAGGAAATCTAACTAAACCACGGATGGCCGCCAATGCGTCCGCGTTGGGAAGGAACATGAGCTTCATCTTAATAGAAAGCGGAGTTCAGGCATTTATATGTCTGGATTCTGCTTTTTTTATTATTCCATCCAGTTCATCTCCCTTTGAAAGTTAAAGATTTACAGCTGCCCTGCCGATATAGGAACTGTGGAAGCTAAATATTACAAAAGAATAACATAATGGAGAATACGGCCATGACCATGATTGGTATTGATTTGGGTACTTCGAATAGTCTTGTAGCTTATTGGACGGACAACGGTCCGGAAATTATTCCGAATGTCCTGGGTGAGCGGCTTACCCCGTCCGTCATCAGCATCGACGAAAACGGCGAGGTGCTGATCGGACAAATCGCCAAGGAACGACTGATTACGCATCCCGACCGATCGGTTGCGGCATTCAAACGGTATATGGGCACGGAAAAAGCATTCCGGCTCGGCCAATATTCGTTTACGCCCGAGGAGCTGTCTTCGTTTGTTATCCGATCGCTGAAAGCGGATGCTGAAGCATTTTTCGGGACAGAGGTGACGGAGGCCGTCATTAGTGTCCCGGCCTACTTCAACGACGCCCAGCGCAAAGCGACGAAGCATGCGGCGGAAATCGCGGGCTTGAAGGTTGAGCGGCTGATCAGTGAGCCGACGGCGGCGGCGATCGCTTACGGGCTGCATCAGGAGAAGGAGGATACGAAATTCCTCGTCTTTGACCTGGGCGGAGGTACGTTTGACGTGTCGATCCTGGAATTTTTCGAGGGTGTGATGGAGGTGAAGTCCATCGCCGGTGACAATTACTTGGGCGGCGAGGATTTTACCAGGCAGCTCGTTTCATTTTTCAATGAGACGCATGGCATCGACTTTCAGGAGCTGGACTACAAAGAACGCTCTGCGCTGTTCAAGCAGGCTGAGGTGTGCAAGCGCGCTTTGAGCATGGAGCCGGCCGGGAGGATGAGCTTCAGAAGAGGCGAAGAGTCGCTGGAGCTTGAGGTGGACCGCTCGAAATTCGAGCAAATTTGCAGCCAGCTGATGCTGCGGCTTCGCCATCCGATGGAGCGTGCGCTGCGCGACGCATCCTTGCAGCCGGATGATCTGGATGCGGTCATTTTGGTCGGGGGCGCAACGCGGATGCCTATCATCAAGTCGGTTGTCAGCAAAATGATGGGACGGCTGCCGTTTTCGCAAATTAACCCGGACGAGGCGGTAGCGCTGGGAGCGGCGATTCAGGTTGCACTTAAAGAACGGAATGAGGCGCTCAAGGAAGTTGTGCTGACGGATGTATGCCCGTACACGCTCGGCACAGATTATTCCAAGCAAGGGGCCGACGGCTACGAAAGCGGCTTCTACAAGCCGATTATTGAACGCAATACGCCGATTCCGGTCAGCAAGGTGGAACGTTTTTATTCGGTTCATCCGCTGCAAACGCACATTGGCGTCGAGGTGTTTCAGGGGGAGAGCCGCCGGGTGGAAAATAATATCCGGCTCGGCGGCTTCGAGGTGCCCCTGCCGGCAGCCTCCAGCGAGACGCAGGCGATTGATATCCGGTTTACTTACGACATTAACGGAATTTTAGAGGTTGAGGTGACGATTGTCTCTACCGGGGACAAGAAGCAGCTTATTATTGAAAAAACGCCGGGTGTGCTGACGCCGGAAGAAATTCAGGACCGGTTGCAGGAGCTGCGGGACATCAAGGTGCATCCCCGCGAACGGACGGAATACCGGCTGCTGCTGGCCAAGGGAGAGCGGCTGTACGAGGAATCGCTTGGGGAGAAGCGGGACCAGGTCCGTTTTTACCTGGAAAAGTTCGAGAGCTTGCTAGGTACACAGGATGAGCAGCGAATTAAGAAGGGCGCCGCGGATTTCAAGAAGGAGCTGCTGCACTTTGAGAGGTGGCTCGACTACTGATGACGGTATGGGAACGGCTTGGGATCGAGCCAACGAAAGACGTCACGCAAATTAAGCGCGCTTATGCGCGCAAGCTGAAAATTCATCATCCCGAGGATGATCCGCAAGGGTATCAGCTGCTGCGCGAAGCCTACGATGAGGCGCTCAAGCTGGCCAAGCGTCCGGAGCCGCTTGAATTAGAGGATGATGAAGAGGAGGACGAGGCGGATTGGAGCAGCCACCGGTGGAATCGGTCGAACGAATCTGGCGATTCAGCCAACCGTCCGCTGGGTCAGGCAGGCGAACGATCGCAGGCAGCAGGGGGCGGGGCGGCCGAAGAACAGGACGCATGGGCGGAGGAACAGATGCCCGTTCACGGAGGGCCGCGCTTGGTTGATCCCGAAGCAGCGGAGACAGGGGATGAGCTTGATGCGGCGACCGGAGTCCCACGGCTGGTTGTACCCGATGAGGCTATGGAGGAAATCAATCCGGTTCAGACCTTTCTGGACCGGGTAGCCGCGTTGTACGGAGAATTTTGGGCCCGGATTGATACCGACCGCTGGGTCGAGCTGATGGACGACGACGTGTTGTGGAGGCTGGATCAGAAGCGGACGTTGAGTCTGCTGCTGCTAGATTTTTTGGAGGAGCACGAGCAGCTGCCGCAAGCGGTATGGAAGCTGCTGGACGAAGCCTTTCATTGGCAGGAGCGCATCCGGGAGGAGCCTGACGTCAGGGAACGTTACGAGGCTTCATTTCTGGAGCATCTGTCCAGACAGTTGTCGGAGCCCGGCTTGCGGTTTTCGGGCTTCGATCCGAACGCGCCGCTGGCTGACTACGACCCATTTCTGCGTTTGCGGGAGCGGGCGTATCGGGCGCTGCAGCGCCAGGACCTGGATACAGCGGGTCAAGCACTGCACCAGGCGTACGCGATCTACGCGAGCGATCCTGACCTGCTCCGCCTGATGGTGGAGCATGCGATTCGTACCCAAGATGCCGAATGGGCGCTGGCGCTGGCCGGTCGCGGCATCCAGGCAAGTCCCGACGAGCTGGACTGGTATGTGTATCGGGCGCGCATCTGGTACGATCAGCAGCATTTTAAGGCTGCGATTCAAGAGTGCAGCCGTATTCTGGACAAATACCCGGATAACACGGCGATCCGTTGTCTGCTCGGTCAATGTTATCTGAAGCTTGGTGATCACACTGCAGCAATCCGCGAGCTGGAACAGGTATTGAACACAGATCCGCATCATCCGCTTGCGATTGTCAGCCTGGCTGAAAGCCGCTATAAGCTGGCAGAGCTGCTGGAGCAAAGCGGGGATGCCGGCAAATTGAAGCTGCAAGAGCTGCAGCAGCAGCTGGGTTATGGAAGTCAGGCATCGAGACTGCGATTGTTCTTTGCCTTTTTACCGAAGGTGAAGCTGGCGCTGCTTGTCTTGATCATCGTAGGAGTTCATTGGTTCATCGGAAATTCTCTGCACGAACAAACAGGATTTACCTTCAAGCAATGGATCGCAGGCGAGGCGAAGGTGAAGCCGGTTACAGTGGCTGCAATTAGCAGTGCGGACGAGCTAAAGCCAGGCGAGGGACTAGTCCAGTTTATGCTAAAGGATGCGTCTTTCATCGGTGTGTTCGCGTATATCCGCAAGGATGAAAAAGGCGCAGAACGGGAGGAGTTTATCCGTTACGATCAGTCGTCCCGGGAAAACGGCAAGCCGAGCAAGGAAGTCCCGGACGGCTGGGTGTATGCGGGTTATTTGGGGGAGCGCGTCGTCACTGTCATCGCGGATGCGGCTGGCGCAACGCAGCTCAACAAGAACAAAGCGGCGCTGCTTACAAGCCGAGTTGTGGACGCTTCCGTTCAAAAGCTGCCGCAGCTTGCTCAGGATATGTTCAAGCTGCCGGGGCTGGCCAAATATAAAAACGCTGCGGTTGTTGACACGGCTTATCTGGATGCGCGGGTGTCTGTGCCAGTCCAGCCGGAGCAGCCGAAGTTTCCGGTGCCAACGCTGATATTTATGCTAGTGCTGGCGCCGCTGTACGCACTTGGTATTCGGATGATGCTGAACAGCTATAAGGCAGCTCAATTTTAAGGCAACGAGAGCAGAAGGGAGGTTAGCGGATGTCGGAGACGGCAAGGGAACAGGAGGAAAGTCTGGAGCGGTACGCCCGCGCGTTGTGCTGTATCTGTTTTAGCGGCAAAACCGCAATCGGGCTGGCACTTCAGCAAACTTCGGTCAGCTTCACCTGGTATGACCAGATGCTGAAGCAGTGGCAAATTAATGATGAAATTGCCTGGAGCGGCGCTTTAGCCTGGCTCAGGGATACGGGGCGCCGGGCTGGCTACGAGGAGCGTGCGCAGCTTCTGTCATCGTTTTCAGCAGCAGAGCGAGAGCGATACGTCCAGGCGGAGCAGGCCAAGCCCGGCGACCATACCGAGCTGCTGCTTGCGTACCATTACATGAACCGGCTCCCGTCCGGCGGCATCGCCGCTGTGGATTATGCATGGGGAGTATTTTTATGTCGTGCCGGTCGGGAGTATCGCTCCTATCCGAAGGAAAAGCATGATGAGTTTCAGCTCCAATTCGCTCAGGCTGCCCAGAGCGCGTACGGGAGCTGGGGGGAATATTTGGCCGGATTTGCTGCAGGCGTTCAATTTGTAGATAAGGATATGTCGTTTGCTTATACCCGTAACAACCAGACAAATTTGACGAGGGTGCTCGCTTCCAAGCAAAGCTTGTTTCAGCAGGTGGACTGGAATCAGGAGCTGGGATAGGCATATTGGGTATAATGTCTCATAAATAGTAGATGTCTGGAGTGTAATGGGATATAATCCCTATGATACCTTGGGTATTTTTGTATGGTTTAGGTAACTAGGCCGACGCGATGGAGCGTGTAGAGACAGATCATGAACAGGCAGGAGGAATAACGGAATGAACAGGCAAACAGGCCGGAGTCGAATCAGTGCGCTTCTTGTGTTTACGCTGCTGTTCAGTATGCTGATGCCGCTTGCGGGCTTCGGCGCTGCTGCGGCGCAATTCAAGGATGTGGCAGACTCGTATGCCAGCCGGGAAATTCAAGAGCTGGTCGATCAAGGCGTGATCAGCGGATATGAGGATGGCTCCTTCCAGCCAGCGAAGGCGATGAGCCGGGCTGAGCTGGCGAAACTATTATCGGTATCACTGGGCTTGACCGAAAATCCGGAGCAAGCGGCCGCATTTGCCGATGTGAAGCAGGATGCGTGGTATCGCGGCTTCGTCGGGGCGTTGGTCGCGTCCGGCATCACGCGGGGCACTTCGGCGACAACCTTCTCACCGGAATCCCAGGTGACGCGTGAAGAGCTGGTTGTGCTGTTTATCCGCGCCTTGGGGGTGGAGAAGGAGGCGCAGCAGGCGGCGGCGACAGACGGACTGGCCGATCTGTCGGACGTGTCAGATTGGGCGCGTGCGCATGTGTCGCTTGCCTTCCGGATCGGATTTGTAAACGGCATTGAGGGAACGGACGGGCATCTGGTATTCCAGCCGAAGGCTGCAGCGCAGCGGCAGGCACTTGCCAGACTGGCGTATGAGTTCAAGGCGAACCGCGCGACATGGGTCGGCAAAGCCAAGGAGCTTGTACAGCAGCCGGAGCAGGCCGTGGCCGGCGTAGCTGTGGTTAACAATAACATCGTCGAGGTCAGCTTCAGCCAGGAGCTGGATCAACTGGTTGCGTCGCATTTTACATTTGACCAAGGGCTGACTGTGCAAAAGGCTGAATGGAAGGCGGGCAGCAAAACAGTCGTTGTGCTGACAACGTCTACGCAAGCTGCAGGCAAGGTGTACCAGCTCAGCTATAAGGGCCAGCTTACCGGGAAAACCTTCACCGGAGCAGCGGCTGCTTTCGGCGGTGGTGGCGGAGGCGGCGGAGCTGCTGCGCCAAGCAATCCGGGAACTGCGCCGCTGACGGACTTGGACAAAGTGAACCTGGGAGGAACCTACGAGACGCTGACCGTCAAGTCGTCAGGTGTGGTAGGTCCGGCGGATGGGGCGACGAAAACGACCATTACCGGCACGTTAACGCTGGACCCTGGTCCGGATGGCGAGATTACGCTGCAGAACGTCGATGCCGCACAAATCATTGTCGCTTCCGGCAGCTCCAATTCGATCAAGCTGAAGCAAACGGTGATTAAAACGCTGAAGGTTGCCGCAAGCAATCAGTCGAAGCCGGTACGGGTCGAATCGCTGGAAGGCGCGAGTGTTGCGCAGACGGATGTGCAGTCGAAGGTCATTATGGAGTCGAGTGCCGGAAGCCTGGGCATGATCAAGATCGGTTATGGCGCGGCTAATCAGGAGATCGAGCTGCGAGGCACGCTGCAGGGAGGCGTGACCGTCGACAGTCCGGGCGCGACGATCAAGCTGGCGCCTACGCAGGCGGGGGCGAACACAACGGTAGCCTCCCTGAATCTGGGGGCTGACGCCAGCCTGGTTACGGCAGCAGGCACGACGCTCAGCAACGTAACGATTACGGCCCCGAATGCAAAAATTGCGCTGGCCGGAGAAGGCGCCGTCAGCTCGATTACGGTAGCTAAAGAAGCGCAAGGTGCGACACTGAACCTGACGAATACGAAGGTTGCCGCTATTCAGTTGGACGCCAGTGTCAAGCTGGAAGGCGACGCAGCTACGATCGGTGCGATCAAAATCACGCCTAAGCCGGGCGTTATTGTGGAAGCCGCAGATAACGTCATTCAGATGTTAAAGGCAAACGCGATTGCCGCCATTGCGGCAATTCCGGACTTTACGGCGTATTCCGCCGAGGTGGAGGCGCAAATTACAGCGGCCGAGATCCTCGTTGTCAATACGGTGCTGTTGGGCGTGGATGCCGCCCAGATCACAGGCTACAGCGTCAAGCTGCCTGAAGCGAAGGCTCGAATGACGAAACTGGCGCTGGAAGCGGCGGCTCAAGCGCTGGCGATCGGCTATGCGGACGAAGATGCCGCGCAAGCTGTGACACGGTCGCTGACGCTGCCAACAGCCGATCAGCAGCGCGGTGTTCAGATCCAGTGGACAAGCTCGCATCGGGAGGTTATTGCTGCTAATGGTACAGTAACTCGTCCTAAAGTCGGCCTAGCTGATGCGGTTGTTACGTTGACGGCTGTGCTGTTCAAGAACGGTGTGGAGCGGACTGTTGAGCAAGTTGTGACCGTGCTGGCGCTCAAGTCAACGCCGACAGAGCCAACGACACCGACAGAGCCGCAGATTGCGTCGTTGACCGTGCAGCCTGACAACGTGCTGCTGACGGTGTATGGGCAAACCAGCCAGTTAGAGGTGGCGGCCCGTTATAGCGATGGGCAGTCGCGCAAAGTAACGCAGGAAGCACAGTATGAGACGGGTGGTTCGAGTGTAGCGACAGTGAGCGATTCTGGACTTGTGACCGCAGTTGCCAACGGGAGAGCCGAGCTGACCGTTGCTTATGGCGGACTGAAGCAGGTTGTGCCAGTGATTGTGCAGCATGATCCGTATAAACCGATCTTGTCTGCGCTTAGCGGTGATGAGCAGGTCAAACTGGAATGGACGTACGTTCCGAATACCGTTAGCTACCAGGTGTATAGCTCAACGGTCAGCGGCTTCTATCCTGAGCGGCCGACAACGGTTTACAGCACGACTTATACGGCTTATAACCTGACCAATGGACAGACCTACTATTTCATGGTGAAGGCGGTCAGGAGCGGACAAGTATCAATCTCAGACGAAGTGAGCGCCACGCCGGTAGCCAGACCGCAATCTGCAAAGCCGACGGTGACGGGGGTTGTGTACAGCCACGGCTGGAAGCTGAGCGGTACGGCGGCTCCGTACTCGACGATTAGACTTTCGAAGCAAGATGGCTCTTCTCTCGACTCCATGAACATATATGGTACAGGGGACTATAGCTTGTATGTGCTTAGTCCAGCCTATGTACAGCTTTCTCAGGGCGAAGAGCTGCTGTTGACTGTAACGGAAAGTAACAAGCGTCCTAGCGAGCCTATACGGCTTGTCGTACAGTCTGTTAGCGGTGTGACCGATCAGCCGACGATTAGCGGCTCTGTATATAATTTAGGGAGATTCAGTGGTATGTCGCGTCCAGGCGCTGCTGTTGTCCTGAGTAGTGTTTATGGAGTGATCTCTTCGCAGATCGCGGCGGAGGATGGCGTGTACAGTTTCGGCTCAGGTTACTTTTCTGTTGGTGACAAGCTGAGCTTGACGGCGATTGAATTCGGAAAGGGAGCAAGCGAGCCGCTATCAATAACGGTACAGGTTGCTCCTAAAACGGCTGCGCCTGTTGTGACGGGTGTTGTATATACGAATGGATGGATGCTTGAAGGAACGGCTAATGATCCATTAAGTGGTGGTGTATCCATTCGACTCACTCGGTCGAACGGCTCTTATTTGGATCAATCATGGACATCGAACGGAAAATTTCAACTTAGGTCCAGTACCAGCTTTGATCCATACAGTTTCGGACTGCGTGCTGGTGAAGAAGTGCTGCTCACGGCCGAAGCCTATGGACGAAGGACGAGTGATCCGGTCAGGCTGGTCGTGCAGCTGCTTGGCTCGGCAACCATGAAGCCTACTGTAACAGGTACCGTGTATGAGTTAAGCGACCTCAGCGGCTATGCGGATCCCGGCTCTCTTGTCAAGCTGGAAGTTGCGAATATGTATCCTTCTTCGATCTTTGCCGATACCAAGGACGGCTCATACAAGTTCTATACGTCAGACAGGTATGCAGCCGGGACCGTGCTGGCGCTCAGTTCCGTCGTGATTGGGAAGACAGTAAGTGAAACGGTATATGTAACGGTTCAAGCCTCGCCCAAAACCGAGCTGTATACGGTAACTGGCGCGGTATATTGGAATGGCTGGCAGCTCAGCGGGCAGGCGGAAGCGTCATCTGCTAATAATAATGTGGAGATAACGCTGACAAGTGCTAACGGAAATTACTTGGCAAGCACCTACGTACAAAGTGACGGCAGCTTTTCCCTCAGACAGCAGTACGGGCAGGATTCTTTTTCTCTGCTGACAACGGGCGAAGAAGTATGGGTAACGGCCCGTAATCGGAGCAAAAAAGCAAGCGACCGCTATAAGCTGATTGTCCAGCCGGTTAGCGGAAAAACTGCAGCGCCAAGTGTGAGCGGAGATGTGTACGAGGGCATCTCTAGCAGTCTAAGCGGCTATGCCGAGCCAGGCTCCAGGATTGAGGTAAGGGGCGGGTCTGTCTCTATATCGTCTCAAACTGTGGCAAGTGACAAGGATGGCTCTTATCAGCTCGACTTCTGGTGGGGGATGACGCCGGGAACGAGGCTGGAAATTACGGCCACATCTCTGGGTAAATCTGTAAGTGATGCGGTGTATAAGACGGTAATGCTTCTCCCGCAGACGGCAATGCCTGTTGTTACCGGGGCCGTGTATGCAAATGGATGGAAGCTGAGTGGCACGACGGAGCGTTCGGCCTCCAATAGCTGGACATACGTAACCTTGAAGCGCAAGAATGGTTACGAACTGCATTACCGCTATGTTAGCGAGAGCGACCCATTTACGCTGGAATCGTTATATACTGACGATGAGGGACTGACAGTCGGCGAGGAAGTGTACTTGACCGCGCGAGCTTCCAATAAGAAGGAGAGTGAGCCTGTCAAGTTTGTTGTACAGCCATTGAGTGGTCAGACGGCGGCGGTGATGACCGACTTAGTGAATGATGAGGTCATCACGGGCTGGGCACCGTTCGGTGCGCATGTAATCCTGAAGCTGGAAAAATCACAAAGCGAGCACCTCCGAACAGCCTCGTCATCGGACGGTACGTTTATATTCGAAAAGATAGGCATGAACGGTTACATGCGAGCGGGGGAGCAAGCGACCCTCATAGCTAACGTAATCGGTATGGCGGCGAGCGAGCCTGTCAAGGTTACCGTCGCTGCGGCTCCTGTAAGTCAGACGCCTGTCGTGACAGGTGCTGTCTATACGAATGGATTAAGGCTCAGCGGATCTATGGAGCCGACTGTTGATGGCAGCAAGTATTCCAACTTTTTACGAGTCAGCAAGGCGGATGGTACGTCAATTAGGAATTTATATGTAACGCAGGATGGCAAGTTCGAAGCAAGCTTCGATCTGCTGGATTCGTATTATGGGCTGAAGAGTGGTGATGAAATCCAAGTCAGAGCCTATGTTTTCGGCAAGAAGCCAAGCGAGCTGGTTACACTCACTGTGCAACCGGTACAGGGTCAAACGGCTCCGCCTGTTGTGAAGATAAGCACGGAAGCGCTGATCGAAGGTACTTCAGAGCCGGAAACCATTCTTACGGTTAGCAACGGGTGGAACACTCATATGATCTGGACCTCTAGGAGTGGCTCATTCAGTCAAAGTTATTACGGATACCAGTACTGGAAGGCCGGTGATCAGCTGACGGTTACAGCAACCAGATTTGGTCAGGCGGCGAGCGAACCGGTTGTGGTTACTATTCAGGCGGCGTCAGCAGCAGCCAAGCCTTCTGTGCAGGGAGTCGTTTATACGAATGCATTCAGCTTGTATGGAACGGCAGAGCCATCTATGTATTCGTATATCGAGTTGAACAGCAATCTGACCGGCTTCTCTCTTGGCAGCGGCTACGTAGGGGATGACGGGAATTTTTCCAGGACGGCTTTGATCCATTCGAGTTCAGCTATACAAGCGGGAGACACTGTTTATGTGCGGGCGCGTGCACATGGCAAGCTGCCAAGCGAGCCTGTAGCCTTTGTCGTTCAGCCTACGGTGGGTCAGACAGACATGCCGACGATTGTTGAGGATGAAGGCAACGCCAACCACTATCATGGGGAAGCGGAGCCGGGAGCGCTCATTATGCTGGAAAATGAATCTTTAGGAACTTATCAAGTTGCTGAAGCGTCGGCAGAAGGAAAGTATACACTTTACTTATATCCGGACGGATACAAGCCTGGGCATCAGCTTTCACTGAAAGCTACAATGCTTGGCAAAGCGACCAGCGAACCGGTGCACATTACGCTTGTAGCAAGTCCATAGTCGGTTTCAACCGCAACAGCAAAAAAGCTATCAAATCCCGCGAAACTGCGGGATTTGATAGCTTTTTTAATTGCGTTTTCTAACGAAATCAACTGGAAGACGGAGCGAACGCAGCGCGGGTTGGTTCATTCCTCTCGAAAGGTTGAGCAACCAGTCAATCCTTTCGAGCGAGATTCAATTACTCTCCATCCCCACTCACACCGATATTCTGCAGCCGCGCCAGCATCTGCTCAAACAGCCGCTCCGTGGATGGCTGAGGAGCGAGGCCTAACTCCCCGCGCAGCAGCTCGGTCAGCTTCTGGTAGTGCCGGATCAGGGCAACCCGCTCTTTGCGGCTGAAGTAAATTTGCAGCTGCAGCTCATGCAACGTCTCATCCAGCGGCGACTTGTCAAGGGCGCGTCGTATGGCCGTCGCCGCTTCGGCATAATGGCCGAGGTGGAGCCAGTAAGCCGCCAACCGTCTCGACAGGCCCGTATACAGCTCGCGGTAATATTCTCGGGACGATTCACACCAGTCGTAATCAAGTCCCAGGAATAGCTCGCCTTGATGGGTATCCAGCAGCTGCTCGTAGTCGGCGGCAGTGCTGGCTGTAATCGGCGTCATGTCGCGTGCGCAGCGCTCCAACTCGTCCAGATCGCAGCGCAGCGGCTCCAGGCTCATCCGGTAGCTGCCGTGGATAAACACGATATTTGCCTGGATATTGGCCGCTTTTAAAGTTCGCCGCACCTTGTACAAGGTGGTGTGCAGATTGGAATGAGCCTGCTCCTCGGTCGCATGGGGCCAGAGCTTGTCGATCAGCTCCCATTTGGGGACGACCGTGTTTTGCTTGAGAAGCAGGTAAGCCATCAGCTCTTCAGTTTTGGCGGTTCGCCATTTGACCGGCTGCGCCTGCGGACCGACAGTGATCGTGAAGCCGCCGAGACATGTAATACGCGGGGAATGGTCGAGTACTACCGCTGCAGCCGCTGCCTGTTCATCCGGCAGAGCAGCATCGTTGACCGCATCTGTTGACCGCGTATCGTACAGCATGTTGGATGGCGCATCGCTTGTGCGGCTGCCCTCCGGCATACGTTTCCGCTTAAACAGGCGATCCACCGTAGAGGCCAGCTCACCCGGCTGAATCGGCTTGAGGATGTAGTGGATGGCATTCAGCTTAAACGCCTCCAGTGCGTAGTGATTGTAAGCTGTAACAAACACAACCTCAATATCATCATTAATGTGCTGCAGATGCTCAACGAGCTCCAGGCCGTTCATTAGCGGCATCTGGATATCGACAAAAGCGACATCCGGCCGCAGCTCGGCCGCAGCGGCCAGAGCTTCTCGCGGCCGCGAGAAGGAGCCGGCGATTTCAAGCCGCCCGTCCTCCTCCAGCAGCAGCTTCATGATGTCCAATGCGGGCTGTTCGTCATCAACGAGGAAGGCTTTCATGGGATAACTCCTCTGTCTGAAATGGAATAACATAGGAAACGGTTGTTCCGACGCCGGCGGTAGACACAATGTGCAGTCCGGCCCCATATAAATGAAGCAGCCGTTGGTTAATGTTCGCCAGGCCGATCCCTTCGCGACTCGGCAGCTTGGCGAACACTTCCGTTTGCTCTTTGGGCGAGAGGCCGACACCGTCATCCTCTACGGTGATCGCCAATTGACCGTCGGCAAGAGCTGCCTTAAGCCGCACGATTCCTCCCTGCTCCCGCTTCATGATGCCATGGTGGATGGCGTTTTCAATGAGAGGCTGAACGGTTAGCGTCGGAATCATCGCCATCATCGTCTCGGGTCCGGCATGCAGCTCGAAGATCAGCTTGCTGCCGAAGCGCGCTTGCTCAATCGCCGTATAGGCGTTGATCAAATGCAGCTCCTTTTCGACCGTCACGAAAGCGGACGCCTCCTTGAAATCAAAGCAAGCCCGCAAGTACGAGCTGAACTCGGTCAGCAATCGTCTGGATCTGGCATGGTCGGTATAGCTGAAGGACAAGATCGTATTCAGCGCGTTGTAAATGAAATGCGGCTTGATCTGCGCTTGCAGAAACGCCAATTCCTTGGATAGCAGCTCGCTCGCAGCATGCTTGAGCTGAATGAGGGTGCGAACCCGGCTTTTCATCTCGATCATATCGTAGGGCTTCAGCAAAAAGTCATTGGCGCCTGCCTCAAAGCCCGCCGCCAAATCATCGTAACGCGACAGTGCGGTCACCATCAGCACCGGCAGCTCCAGCAGCGAGCAGCGCTCCCGCAGTCGGCGGCATATTTCATACCCGGAAATGCCCGGCAGCATGATGTCGAGGATGCACAAGTCAAACGCATGGGGCACGGACAGCAGCTCCAACGCCTCATCCGCGCTGCTGACAGCCGTGACCTTGTAGTGCTCCAGAGTAAGAATATTCGTTAACGCGCGCAGGCTGCTGAACTCGTCGTCCACCGCCAAGATGCGGAAGCGGCGACCATGCGGCAGCTCGGCAGCAGGCTTTTCCGCTAGCTTTATAGGCAGCTTTTCCGCCGTGCCGAGTCCGGTCAGCTCCGTGCCAGGCCGCTGTTCGACCAGCTCGGGATTGCCTGCGGGCAAGGAGAAGGTCATTCGGGTGCCGTGATTGAGCTGCGAATGAACCCGGATATCTCCGCCATGCAGCCGGACAAGCTGTCGACTGATCGGCAAGCCGAGGCCAACGCCGTTATGCACCCGGGTCAAGCTAGGCTCCAGCTGCTCGAAGGACAGGAAGATGTTCTCGTGCTGATCCTGTGCGATCCCGATCCCCGTATCCTCGACAGATATAAACACCCAGCTGCCCCGTCGCTCGGCAAATAATGTGACCGTACCGGAGGGCGTATATTTCACCGCATTGTCCACCAGATTGTACACGACTTGCAGCAGACGATTTTCGTCGGCATGCACATAGTAGGTATCCGGCGGGATTCGGTTGATGATCGACAGCGCTTCCGGCATGCGGATAAAAGCAAACAGCTCCACGACAATGTTGACCACCGTATAGCAATCCTGGTGCGTAGGCTTGAGGCGCAGGTCATGATTTTTCATTTTCGAGTAATCCAAGATATCATTGACCAGCGTAGAAAGCCGCTTGCCGATATCCCGGACGAGCTTCAAGTCATTCGCCTGATCCGGAGACAAGCTGCCGCCCGCGCCCTCAAGCAAGGAATGGGAAATATTTATGATGCCGTTCAGCGGCGTTTTCAGCTCATGCGACGTCTTGGCGAGAAATTCGTCCTTCAGCTTGTCCAAGCTGGACAGCCGGTCGGATAAATTGCTGATCGTCTGAAAGGCCGTCGTGTACTTTCTTGACATGTATAACGCCTGGGACATCAAAATAATCGGCTGCGCAATCGGCCAAATAAAGTTGGATTCGAGCGTCCAAATGTTGTTCAGCACGTTGACGATCACAAAATCGAGTACGCCCATAATGGTCAGCACCAGATAAAGCGCGCCGTCCACCTTGTGCCAGATGGCCTTGCCCAAATACCAGCTGTTGATCATCATAACCAGCACGCCGAACAAGCTAAGCCCCTGCACGAACGGGGCGTAATAGCTGGCTGATGTCGTTAGTACAGCTACAGCGCAGGCAAGCGATAGCCATGTAATGGCGGCCAATACACGGCGCGAGTACAGCTGCGGGAAGGAATGATACACATAATGTGCGAAAAAGCCGAAGGTGCCGAGGGCCGAAATATCCTCAATATACAACTGGGTGAGCACGTTCATCTCGGGAATCATCTGCATCAGCAGCCGCTCGGAGTGCGTCATCACGAACACGGTCGTCGAAAAAGCGCTCAGCGCAAAATAAAGCAGCTCCCGGTCCTTGCGCCGCTGCAGATAAAGTCCGCTGAAATATAAGCTGATAGAAAAAAAGCCGGAAGCAAGCGCGCCATCCACGGAGAGATTAAAATGATGATGCCCGGCAACGGCTTCGCGTGTTCCTAGCGAAATCGGCTGCACAATGCCGCTGTCGAAGCTCATCGAGCTGGCGACCTGCACGACAATGTCCACCTCGCGCCCCTGCAGCTCAAAGGAGCCGGAATAGGGCACATTGCGATGGTAGATCGCAGCGGGGTCCAGACTCGGTGAGCCGCTTGAGCCAAGCAGCTTCCCGTTCACAAACATGCGGTTCGAAGCGCGAATGTTGGTCGTCTTGATGCCGAAGGTACCTTGGTTCACGGGCATTTGTATGCGCAGCCGATACGTGCCCGCCCCCATCACCTCTGGCTGCTCTCCATCAACACGGGCCTTTTCCCAATTGGACGGAACACGAGCAAGGCCCGGATTGTGGACGCGGCCTGCGGCGAAATCTTCGGGCGTCAGCAGCTGATCCCAGTAAAATTCCCAGTCCCCGTTCAGCTTCACGACCTCGGAGGAGGTTGGCGTCCAATCGGACAAGTCAAGAACCCCCTGCACAGCCTTGGGGCTATAATCCGTGAGCTCCTGATGAATCGGCAGCGCCAGATTGAGGAAAACAAGCGCCGCCCCAAGGACCGTAACAACTTTCAGAATCAGGAAGTTTGGCAATTGAAAGGGAAGCTTAAATGACGGACGCCTTGAAAATGGGAGCTTAATAGGAAAACAACCTCCGAGTCTGAATAAGTGTAGTTGGTTCTAGTGTAACAGACGGCGTCAGGACGAACAATTGGGAAATCCGGTGCGCCATGCTTTCGGAGACCGGCTTTGCTTGTCCAGAAATTGTCCAGAGGCCCCTTGTATAATTAGGGTTATTCTGGAGATAGGATGGCGGCAAGCGGATGCTAAAGGCAATAATTGTAGATGATGAGCAGCCTGCAGGCAATTGGCTGAACCATCTGCTGTCCGATGACGGGCGAATTTGTGTTGTCGGCTGCTTCACGAAACCGGAGGAGGCGCTTGCCTCGGTATCCGAGCTGAAGCCAGATGCCGCTTTTGTCGATATCCGGATGCAGGTGATGTATGGACCCGAGCTGATCTTCCGGCTGCGTGAGCGTGAGCCTGCGATTGAAATCGTATGTGTCAGCGGATTTGTGGAATATGCATTGCAGGCCTTTGAGCTGCAAGTACTGGATTTTGTGCCTAAGCCGGTCTCGCCGGAACGGATTCAGCGCACGGTTGACCGCCTGCTCAAGCAGCGGTGGCGCCAGGAGAGAAGCAGATTGATGTAAATGAGTCCCCGGCTGGCTTTTTCTCAGTGACGGGTCGAGCAATTTCTCCTATAATGACAGAGACATGCTCAGTTGGGAATGCATGGATTTCGGTTCAAACGGAGGATTGACAACAAGATGAGAGGTCGATTTACGCAAAAAATAGTAAGCTGTCTGACATCGACGGCGCTGCTGGCCACGTTGCTGCTGCCTGCGGCTGCGGCCTTAGCAGAAGCAGGTCAGGAGCCCGCCTTCACAGACCTTGACGCTTCGTATGCGAAGCAGGAAATAGCCGAGCTGGCGGCAGCCGGTCTGGTGACGGGCTATCCGGACGGCTCCTTCCAGCCGGCCAAGCCGATCACCCGGGCGGAGCTGGCCAAGGTACTGGTGCTGCAGCAGCAACTCACGGAAGCGCCGGAGGCGGCAGCTTCATTCCGGGATGTGCAGCCGGACAGCTGGCATCGCGGTTATGTTGGCGCTTTGGTACAGTCAGGAATTACGCAGGGGACGTCCGCAACTACGTTTGCCCCTGACGCGCAGGTGACGCGCGAAGAGCTGGTTGTTTTCCTGATTCGCGTGCTCGGACTGGAGCAGACGGCGGCGCAGCTCCCGCCAGCGGCGTTATTCAGTGATCAGGCGGACATATCGGACTGGGCGTTGTCCGCCGTGTCGCTGGCTGCACAGATTGGTTTGGTGCAAGGGCTGGACAACCCGGAGGGTACGCTTCGCTTTCAGCCCAAGCAGCCCGCCGAGCGTCAGGCTCTGGCCCGGCTTGTGTATGCGGTGCAGCAGAATGGCCTGGAATACACAGCTAAAGGTCGAGCATTGACAGCGAAGCCGGAGCAACCGGACGCCGGTAAACGGTTGATCCGAGCCATTACGGCGCTGTCGTCCACTTCGATGGAAGTAACCTTCAACGTTCCGGCTCAGGATGTGAGCCAGGAGCAATTTTCCTTCGAGCCCGCGTTACAAGTGACCGCAGCTTCGCGGAAAGCCGGAAACGACCTGGTTGTTGTTCTGACGACCGAAGCCCAAAGCGCAGGCAAAACGTACAAGCTGAGCTACAAGGGCGCTGCTACAGGATTGAGCGTAACGGGCGCTTCTGCGCTGCTCGGCGGCGGTGGGGGCGGAGGCGGGGGAAGCGCGTCCGCAGCGCCGGGCGCATCGGCAGTGGCGCAAGCGCTGGCCAGCGGCCAGCCGCAGCAAACGTTGACCATTAACGCATCCGGCAGTTATGGACCGGCGGACGGCGCCGTTACGACGGTACGCGAGCTGACCGTCGATCCCGGCGCGAGCGGCGAAGTGACGCTGCGCAATATTAATCCGGAGCTGCTCGTTGTCAAATCCGGCAGCTCGAACTCCATCAAGCTGTCTCGTACGGTGATCAAGCAGCTCAAGGTGGATGCGAGTGGGCAGCCAGGGGTTGCTGTCAGAATCGAGGCGCAGGATGGGGTCGAAATTTCCAGCACGGAGATCGCATCCCAAGCGATCGTGGAGTCCATATCGGCTTCCGGGTACTCGGGCAGCATCTAGCTGACTGCCGGAGCAGCCGGGAGGACGGTGACGTTTAAAGGGAACATTAACGGTGAAGTGACCGTTGAAGCGCCGCAGGCGCAGTTGAAGGCCGAACCTCCGGCCGACAGCAGCGGACTGCGGAGGACGCTCGTCAAGCAGCTGGTTATGAAAGCAAATGCCACGGTCAACACACTTGGGGATGCTGCGTGGGAGACGATCCAGCTAGCGGCCCCGCAGACGGAGCTGACGTTGACCGGGGACGGTCGGGTCGGGCAAGTTCACGTCACAGAAGCGGCTGGCGGCTCCAGGCTTGTGCTGGGCAATCAGGCTAGGCTAGGCACGGTGAAAAGCGAAGCGCCTGTTCAAGTGGGCGGGGGCGCGGAAGCGATTGCGCAGCTCGCCTTCGACGGCCCGCAGGCGACGATTGACCCGGCTGTGGCCGCCGAAGCAAAGACCAAGGCGATTGCTTATGTCAACAAGCTGTATGCGGAGCTGAGTACAGATCTTTCCGATGCGGCGTTTGCGAAGCTCGAGGCGGCGGACAAGGCGTTTGCGACAGCGCAGAAGCTTGGCGTGAGTAGAGAAGATTTAAGTTCGGAAAGCCTGGATTTTTACAATTATGTGGCGAAGCAATTACAAGAAGCACTCCGTATTAAGGAGCAGGTCTCTATTCACTATGCTGAGGGAGACTCGGCAGACTCGGTGACGAAGCAGCCAACCTTTGTGAACGGGGATGGGCAAGATTACAATGTCATTTGGGGATCGAACTCTTCCGCATTTGGGCCATTCAACTTCGAGCGTCCAGCTTGGGGAGCAGGAGATGTGGAGGTTACGCTGACAGCAACGATTTATAATCGGGCTAACTATTTCACCAAAACCTTTAAAGTAACGGTCAAGCAATATGAGGGTCTGGTCAAGCAGGTCAGCAGCCTGCGTGCCGATCTGGTCGCTGTTGAATTCGAGTATCCAGTGGAGAAGCCGGTTGCCGGCGAATTCAGCTTTGATCCAAATCTGCAGGTGACAGCGTTGACGCATTATCCTCATTTCAAAAATGTCGTGTTGTTGACGGTGCAGGGGCAGGCGCGTGATACGCTGTACAAGCTCACTTATCAAGGCAAGCCCGCAGGGCCGACCTTGAATGGCAGTCTGGCAAATACCTGCTCGGCGACGACTTGCCCGATTCTGGGTTTGAGGGTGGACATTCCGATTCCGGGCGTCATGCTTCCGGGCAGCGTGAAGGGAGCGGTGTTCGACCATCATTTTAAAGGAATTGCCGGTGCAACCGTAACGCTGGACGGGACGGATCAGAAGCAGCAAACGAACGATCAAGGCTACTATTGGTTTAATGAAGTCCCGTCCGGCAAAACCCTTACAGTTACGGTAACGAAGGAGGGCTTCCTGAAGGCGACGTCGCCTCCCTTTACGCTAAGCTCCGCTCAGCATGTTGAGCTTGCAATACTTCGGCCGACTGGCAAGCCCGGGCCATTTGTCTTACTGCAGGAGTTCATGATTGGCTCGACTAAAGTCGTGTTTGGCCTCACGCCTGATTTCAATTTTAAAGAAATGAAGCTGTACAAGAATGGTGAGCTGGTAAAGCAATCTGACGGAGCGTTTACAGATTTGCAGCCCGCAACAACCTACACATTTGGGTTTCAGGCATGCAACGAGGCCGGTTGCTCTGAACTGGAAACCCGGGTTGTTACAACCAAGTCAGCACTGGAAATCGCAAGTCTGACACCGTATAACAGTGTGACCGGGCAAGTTTATGCCCCGTTGGATCGGAAAGTGGAGAGCAGACATGTGTTGCCCAAAGCAGCGCAGTCAGCTGATCAAATTTTGATTACATTTCAAGACCCCTTGCATCCTGACGCGAAGGTCATGGCGGAACTTGACTACGCTACGGCTGGTGTGGACCACTTGTTTTATTACGGGTCACAGCAGCTAGAGGGAACGGAACTGAAGCTGAACGGGCAAACGTATTATGCTGTTCCCATTGCAAATCGAGATAAGATCAGCGTTAGCTATACGTTGTACGGTCTGAAATACAGGCTTGCCGATCAGTGGTACGGTGTTGACTATATAAGCTACGACCTGTACTTCGAGTAAACAACTCTATTTCATACCACCATAGCAAAAAGACGATTGCATCTCTCCGCGAGCAGTCGTCTTTTTGCTTTCGCACAATTTCCGCGCAGAACCTCCCGTCGCCATACTTACGCCATGTTCAGAGCCGCGCGGGTCGGGGATAATAGCTTCTGTAGCGAGAGGCTTGGCGAAGCCGGAGCAGAGCAGCAATCCGGCAGCAGCCGGCCGTACCATCGGCGGGAACTTCTGACGTTCCGCAGTGCGTGTGAGCCAATAGGCGCGCGTATGCTGTACTTCGTTACCTACAGGAGGACATGGATCGGAGACAGGGTTCGATTCCCTGGTCGCGGGCACAGACTGCGGCGGCTCGTGGTGGAGCATCCGACGACAATTAGTTCGCTTGCCAGCGAAATCTATGAGAGGTGACTTCAGGCAGCGGCCTCAGCGTCTTCCGGTCGAAATAGCGGGCTTGAAGGCACGCTGGCGCACGGCTTTGCGATCCGCGGATGCCGCAGCCGATCCAGCCGGGTTCCCCCGCAATGAGCAACGGAGAGAACGCCAATGACCGCAAGCGGGTGACTGGCGGCTCAAAGACAGCCAGTAGCGGGGGCCGGTAAGGGCGGCTGCTCAAGCGGGATTCCGCTTGTGAGCCAGGAGGCTGCTTGACCTGAAGTCCCAACATCAGAAGAAGAACAAACGGCTATCCACTGCCGAAGGGGGCTTATAGATGCTAAAGAAAATCACGATTCGAGACGATGAGCGGGGGCTGCTGTTTCAGCGAGGCAGCTACCGCAAGCTGCTGAAGCCGGGGGTGTACAGGTTTGCGCCATGGTCCGAAGATACGGTTGAGATCGTCAGCCTGACGAAGCCGTTTGCGCCGCCCGATCGGGACCTCGGCTTGTTTCTCCATGACGCCGACCTGCTCCGCGAACTGGAGGTGGTGCAGATTGAGGATCATGAATATGTGCTGCGTTTCGAGGATGGAAAGTACGCCGGACTGCTGCAGCCGGGTCGCTATGCGTTCTGGCAGGTGTTGAAGGCCCATACGTTCTTGCGGGTGGACATTCGCCAGCCGGAGCTGCCGGCCAACCTGAATGCGGCGCTGCGTGTGAAGCTGGCGCCGTATTGTCAGGTTTTTGAAGTAGCGAATCACGAAGCCGGGGCGTTGTATTACAACCATGAACTGCAGCGGGAGCTACGGCCTGGAAAGTATTATTTCTGGAAAGGCGCGGTTGCCGTTACTGTCAAAACGGTTGATCTGCGTCAATTGCAGCTGGATATGACCGGACAGGAAATGATGACCGAGGACAAGGTGACGCTGCGGCTTAACTTCGTCTGCCAGTACCGGATCACCGATCCGCTTTGCGTGCTCGGCATCAAAGGGTTCGAGGAGCAGTTATATATCCGGCTGCAGCTGCTCCTGCGGGAATATATCGGCACGCTGAAGCTCGACGAGCTGCTGCGTATGAAGCAGGAAATCGCCTCGTTTGCGTTGTCCCGGCTGAATGAACAAAGCGAGGCGTTTGGCGCCCGCTTTCTGACGGCCGGGGTGAAGGATATCATTTTGCCGGGTGAAATCAAGGAAATTTTGAACACCGTGCTGCTGGCGGAGAAAAAAGCGCAGGCCACCGTCATCACCCGCCGGGAGGAGACGGCTTCAACCCGCAGCTTGCTGAACACAGCCAAGCTGATGGATGAGAACCAGACGTTGTACCGGCTCAAGGAGCTGGAGTTTTTAGAGAAAATTTGCGAGAAGATCGGCACGATTTCGTTGATGGGCAGCAATAATTTGCCGGAGCAGCTGAATGCTTTGTTGAGCGGAAAGCCGTCAAATTCTGCTTGATGGGCCGTCCGCCAAAGCCGCGTAACCAGATATGCCCACTCAACCTGCAGCTTCCGGCTGCGGGTTTTTGTTATTTGTCGGAGCAGCAGCAGTATGCCTGCCCCTGCCGGAAAGTCAGAACGTCAGCATAGTGTGCTGCTATAGACCCGGAACGTAGGGCCGAAGTCACAAATTTTGGTCGATAATGGAACTTTTTTCCGCAGCTGGCGTATACCGTGTGGCAGTTATAGAGAACAAGTGTTCATGCCGAAGGTTTAGAAATTGTGTCAGCAGCGTTTCGAAATGAGTTGTGGTGGTAAATAGGAGAAGATATCCAAACAAGTAAAAGGATAGAATCGGGAGGAACGAAGTGTGAAACGGAAAAGCAGATGGACGGTTGTATGGATGGCAAGTGTACTGGCGGTAGGTTTAGCCGCATGCGGCAGCAAGGAGGAGCCGGCGGCTGTAACCGGTTCGGGCACAACGCCTGCGGCCAATAGCTCTGAGGCATCGGTCCCAGCCCCGGCGTCGGCCCCTGTTGTTAAGGGGGTACCCGCTTCAGCAGAGCTGATCACGAAAACGATGGAAGCGAGCAAAAGCTTAAAGAGCTACTCGATGGACAGCCAGGTGAACCAGAAGCTTGCGATGACGCAAAACGGTCAAAAGCAGGAGCAGCTGATCCATATGATAATGAAGAGCGACATTATAAACGAGCCGCTGGCCATGTATCAGGAAATTAAAATGGAGATGCCTGGCGTGGGCGCGGGGAGCCAGGACATCAAGCAATATATTACACCGGAAGGCATCTACATGCAGACTCAGGGCAAATGGATGAAGCTGCCTGCCGACATGAAGGATCAGCTGATGCAGGCGGTACAGGCGCAGGCCAGTCCGGAGAAGCAGCTGGAGCAATTTAATGCCTTTGCGAAGGACGCCAAGGTGACGGAAAACGGCGATACGTATGTGCTGAACGTGACAGCATCCGGCGACGGCATTAAGGAAGCAGTGAAAATCTTTATGGCCAGCACCGGGACATCGGGACAAAATCCGCAGCTGGATGCGCTGATGAACCAGATGAATATTAAGAAGATGGATATGAGCTACACGGTCAAAAAGGACAGCTTTACGCCTGTTAGCACAACGGTGGATATGGTGATGGACATGGGCGAGCAAGGCCAGCAAGTGTCGATGGAAATGAAGATGGACAGCAAGTTTACCAACTACAATGAGGTGAAGCCGATTCAGGTGCCGCAGGAGGCGCTTGGCAGCGCCAGCGCGGGTTAACGAGCGCGGGTTAATGACGCCGGCTAATGACGGGGCAGCGGGAGAATACAGCTCTTGAATCGGGATGGCTTGTCTGTACATTCAGGTTCACAGTCCGCTGGAAATCAAGTAAACTAGGAGGGATTGGAAGAACGCATCAGGAGAGGAAGACAATGGACATGTCGATAACAGACATTTTGAAAAGCCGCCGGGCGGTTCGAAATTACGAGCCTAAGGAAGTGGAGACGGAGAACATTCACGCGCTGCTTGAAGCGGCGACTTGGGCGCCGAATGACCGGCTGCGGGAGCCTTGGCATTTTTACGTGATCCGTGGAGAGGCGAAGGAACGTTACGCGCAGCTTGCCCGCACCTTTCTGGAGGAGCGGTTTCCGACCAAGCCCCATCTGGTCAAGGATTCGCTTGCCGTTCTGGAGACGACGCCGCTGGTGATCGTGGCGACAGCCGATGTGGTCCCCGGCGATGAAGCGTCCTCCGAGGACAATGAGTACGCGGTCGCTTGCGCCATTCATTCCATGTGGCTGGCTGCCCAAGAGCTGGGACTCGGTCTTGTCTGGCGGACGCGCGGCATTGGACTGGTTCGCGATGAGCGTCTGCATCAATTTCTCGGTTCTCCGGAGAACCGTAAAATCGTCGGTACGATTTTTATCGGCTATCCGAGCGGAGAGGTCGAAGCGACGAAGCGTACGGCGGCTGAAGCGAAGACGACCTGGCTGTAACGGTTTGATGATCATGGCTTGGCTGTCATGACTTGGCGTCATGCCACGGCTGGAAGACCCGCGCGAGTAGGCCGATGGCTCACTTTTCAGTGGTCGGAGGCCCTTCCTGCAGGCAGCCAAGCGTGATTGAGCCGCGTTGAAAAAAATAAGCTTGCAGCAGACGGAGGCGAGCCTGGCAAGGCTCCGTCCCGTGATGCCGTATGGCAGCTGCAGCAAACGTGAGCGTTATCGAAATAAAGGGAGCAGTCCCGGGTGGCGAGAGGTATGCGATGGACCATGTGACGGATTCGTATGTAGATAGTTTGGCTCCGAATGCGGCTGCAATGAAAAACGGCAAGGATCTGGTGCGGAAGCGCAGCTTCCCGCTGTTATGCCGCTCGGAGGACAACACGCTGCTGTGGGGAGATTGCCAAGGCAGCGGCAAAACGCCTTACCGCTGCTCGGTGGACTGGATGAAGCCGGACAGCCCGGTATTCCGCTGCACATGCCCGAGCCGGCAATTCCCTTGCAAGCATAATTTGGGCTTGTTGTATGCATACAGCGGGGGACAGGTGTTCGTAATTGCGGACATTCCTGAGGATATTCAGGAGAAACGCGAGAAGGCGGAAAAGCGCGAAGAGAAACGCGAGGAGAAGAAAAAAGAGCAGGCGGCCGCACCGGACACGGGAGAGGCGCCTGCCCCCAAGCGCAAGGTAAGCAAGGCTGCGCTGGCCAAGAAGCTGGCGGCCCAGCTCGAAGGGCTGGAGCTTGCCGAGAAGCTGCTGCAGCAGCTTGTACAATCCGGGCTTGGTACGGTGGACAGGCAGACGCTGCGTACCGTAGATGCGCAGGTGAAGCAGCTCGGCAACTTTTATTTGCCCGGCGTGCAGCATGCGATGCGCGACATTGCGCAGCTGCTCCAGCAGGACGAGCGGGATAGCCTGTATTCGGTTGTGATTGAGCGGCTGACGAGTCTGCACGTGCTGCTCAAGAAGGGCAAGGCTTACCTCCAGGCGCGGCTGCGCGAGCCGGAGCTGGCGATGGATGCCGAATCGACACTTGAGGAGGCGCTGGGACATGCCTGGCAGCTTGCCGAGCTGCGGGAGCATGGCCGCGTCCGGCGGGATACGGAGCTGCTGCAGCTGGCGTTCCGCTCCTACAGCGCGAGCGCCAGAGAAGAATATATTGATGAGGGCTGCTGGCTGGAGCTGCAGAGCGGACAACTGCATGTGACCCGGACGTACCGGCCGTTTAAGGCGGCCAAATATATTCGTGAGGAAGATTCCGAATTTCGCGTCGTCCATGCGAAGGAGCTGCTTGTATATCCGGGCGAGCTGAATACGCGGGTACGCTGGGAGGAAGCGTCGCTGCGGGAAGCGGGAACGGCGGACTACCGTCAGGCGCTGGAGTACGCGCAGCCGTCGCTGGCCCAGGTGATCCGGCTGGTGAAAAACCAGCTGAAGGCTCCGCTGGCGGACAAGCACCCGGTGCAGCTTGTGCGCTTCGCGCGGATCGTCAAGACGCCGTCGGCTTATGTGCTGCTGGACGGGCAGAGAGAACAGCTTGCGCTGGCCGATCTTCCTTACATCGGCGTGCCGACCGTGCATTTGCTGGACATGGTGAACCGGGGCTGCCTGCTAGATCAGGCGATGCTTGTCATGTTCGCCCATGACCTGCAGAGCGGCCGGCTGACGGCGCAGCCGCTCAGCATCGTGACGCCGGAAGCTGTCGTGCGGCTGCTGTACTGACTTTGGAAAGCTGGGAGACGAAGCGATGAGGATAGACGTATTGTTCGAGCTGCAGCATGAAGTAAGGCGGTTAATGATCGCGGGCAGCGGGCTTGGCGCCGGTGACGTCCGGCTGCGCCAGCGGCTGCCTGCGCTGCAAAGGCTTGGTGAGGCGGCTCCGGTGTTCCGCCGTCTGGAGCAGGCGGTGAGCGGGGTGCTGGAGGCAGAGCCCGGGGAATCCGCCTTCCGGCTGCTGGAGCTGTCAACGCTGCTGCATGCGGTGATGTACACGCAAGGGCGATCCGGTGCGGACGGGGAGCAGGCGCCGGTGGAGGGAACAGCTACGGCCTTGAGAACCGCTCAGCCTTACCGCAAGCTTGCTCCGTTTCTGGAGGCGATTACCCAGAAGGGTCAAGGAAGACTGGAACTGCTGCGGCAAGGGGCCGAGGAAGCGTTGTTTGTCGATCTGCGTGTGCCGTCAGCCGCTGTGGCGGCGCTGGATGACAGCTATGCGGAGGTACCGGAATTTCTCCAGAAGCAGCTGATTCCGGCGCTCGGACGGGAGGCGCTGCCTGCCCTGGAGCGGCAATGGAAGCTGGAGGGCGGTCGCGGCGACGCTCGGCGGCTGGAGCTGATCTATGCGCTGCATCGCCATACCCCCGAAGGGCTGGCGACGCTGCTGCAGGCGGCGCAAGCCGGCTCCCAGGAGGTGTGCGCAGCGGCGGTTCGGCTGCTGAGCGACTATCCGGAGCAGGAGGACTATTTGCTGGAGCAAGCCGACGATGGAAAGAAGGAGATTCGTCAGGCGGCGCTGTTTGCTTTGTCGCAGCTGGGTACGCCTGCCGCCGTCGAGCGGCTGCTCCGTGCGCTCCGTTCCAAGGATTACGAGCTGGCTGTTCAGCCGATCCGGGAGTGTGCGGCCGCGGAAGCGTTAACGGATGCGGTCATCGCCTATGGCGAAGAGTCGCTGGAGCTGCTGCTGCGGCTGTTAGCCGGAGACCAGGCGGCAATGGCCGAGGCTGTCGCCAAGTCCGGCGGCAAAAAAGGGGCGAAAACCGTCGCCGCACCCGCCGCCGAAGCGCTGCGTGCGATTCAGGACCAGGACGAGCGGCTGCGCAGCGTTATTTTCTGCCTGGAGGGCAGGCGGCTGCCTGGCGTGGTTGTATTTCTCGGCCGCCTGTTGGCCACACCGGAGTTTATCAGGCAGCAAACGGACCTGACCCAGGATGCGGCGGCCGAGCTGCTGCTTGAGCTGGAGCTGCCGGAGGCGGATGCCGTGCTGATCGGGCTGCAAACCGCGCACAAGCGCCGCTTTATCGCGTACAGCTTCCGGGCCGGGTTCCGTACGCTGCCGCCGGAGGAGCTGTATGCTCGCTATGAGCCGGAACTGCAGGACAAGAAGCAGACTGCCGCGAAAAAAGTGCTGCGTACGCTGCACGGCTTGGCTCCGGAGTTTGACGGGCGGCAGCGGTCGGAATCCGGCGCGCTGGAGCCGTACCGGCTGCCGATGGACAGACCCGGCATGGAGCGTTGGGACAAGCGCTGGGCGGCGCTGCTCGCTCGTATTGACGAGGAGGAGCTGGCGAACCGTCTGCTCCGTGAGCCGGACCCGGACGTTATCGGCTACCTCGCCGGCAAATGCCGCTCCAATCCCGATGCCAGCGACGACCGGACCGCCTACTCGCTGCGGACGCTGGTCAGCCTCGGGGTAAGCGAGGCGCCGGAGCTGATGATGACAGCGCTGGAGAAGCGAAGCCGTGCCTATTATGTGCACCATCTGCTGATGGAGCTGCTGCCTGCGCTGCCCGGCTCGTATGCGGAGCGAGTGCGGCAGCTGGCCAAAAAAGCGACGTATACCGCGGTGAAGGAGCAACTGCTTGAGCTGGCGGAAACGCTGGAAGCGAAGTCGGAATAGGCCGATACGGCCAGACGGAAACAGAAGGGACAGGGATATGAGCAATGGATCAACATAAAGCGGTCGTTAGACTTCCTGCCGAGCAGCTGTATGCACGGGAGCTGGAAGCGTTGAAGCAAGAGGATAAAGCCGAAAAGCCTGCAGGCTGGCAGCTGTCGCCGCGGTCGGTGCTGACGTTTCTCACCGGGGGCAAGGCGGGGGATATCGACATTACGCCGAAATATATCGGCAACCGGCGGCTCGTCGAGATGGCGATTGCAACCCTGCTGACGGATCGGGCGCTGCTGCTGATCGGCGAGCCCGGTACGGCGAAGTCGTGGCTGTCGGAAAACTTGACTGCGGCGATTCATGGCGATTCGTCCAAGGTCATTCAGGGGACGGCCGGCACAAGCGAGGAGCAGATCCGGTATTCGTGGAACTATGCGATGCTGCTGGCGCAAGGTCCTTCGGATCAGGCGATTATTAAAAGCCCGATTTTTCGCGCGATGGAGACTGGCGGGATTGCCCGATTCGAGGAAATTTCCCGCTGCGCCTCCGAGGTGCAGGATGCGCTGATTTCGATTTTGTCGGAGAAGACGATCTCGATCGCCGAGCTGGGCCGGGAAGTATCGGCTGCTCGCGGCTTCTCGGTCATCGCTACCGCAAATACGCGCGACCGCGGCGTTAATGATATGTCGGCCGCCTTAAAGCGCCGCTTTAACATCATCGTGCTGCCTGCGCCCGCCGACATCGAGACGGAAATTGAGATCGTCCGCAAGCGGGTCGCCGAAATTTCCGCCAGCTATGAGCTGCGGGCATCGCTGCCTGAGGAGGAAGCGGTGCGCAAGGTTGTTACGATTTTCCGCGAGCTGCGCGGCGGCATGACGCTCGATGGCAAGGAGAAGGTGAAGGGGCCAAGCGGCGTCATCTCGACGGCGGAGGCGATTTCGCTGCTGACGGGCAGTATGGCGCTTGCGGGCAGCTTCGGCAGCGGCCAAATTACGGAGGAAGACATTGCCGCCGGCTTGCAGGGAGCCATCGTGAAGGATGAGGACAAGGACCGTCTCGTGTGGAAGGAATACTTGGACAATGTGATGAAAAAGCGGGGTTCGACATGGAGAAATCTGTATTACGCGTGCGCGGAGATGAACAGCTAAAGGACGGAGCTGTATATGTATTCGGCATCCGCCATTTGTCGCCGGGCGGGGCTTTCCATCTGAAGGCGTTTCTGGACCGCGTGCAGCCGACGGCTGTGCTGATCGAGGGGCCGTCCGATGCAAGCGGATATATCCGCGAGCTGACCGCTGACGGCGTCGTGCCGCCTGTCGCGCTGCTCGCTTATACCGATAAGCTGCCGGTTCGGACGCTGCTGTACCCGTATGCGGCGTATTCGCCGGAATACCAGGCGTTTCGCTGGGCGGCAGACCATGGGGCGCATGCGGCGTTTATGGATTTGCCGACCGCTCACTCCCTTGCGCTGTACGAGCTGCGGCGCGAAGCGCCGGACGATGAAGCCGGTCATGCGGATCATGCCGCGTATGTGCAGGAGCAGGCGCGGTTGTATGAACGGCTGGCGGAGCTGGCCGATGAGCCGGATTACGAAGCCTATTGGGAACGTCACTTCGAGCATAATTTGCAGGATCGGGCTTACCGCGGGGCGATCCACCGGTATTCCGCGGCTATGCGTGAGCTGACCGAGCAGCAGGAGCGGGAGCGGAAGCCCCGCGAGGCGGCCTATAACGAAATCCGCGAGGCATACATGCGGCGGGTCATCAAGGAAACGATGGAGGCCGGACATCGCCCGGACCGCATCGTTGTCGTCACGGGGGCGCATCACGTATCCGGTCTCGACCTGTCGCTGCCCGCGATGACGAATGCTCAGCTCAAGGGCCTGCCCAAAACGACCACCAAGCTGACGCTGATGCCGTATTCGTACTATAAGCTGTCCTCTCACTCCGGCTACGGGGCGGGCAACCAGGCGCCTGCTTATTATGAGCTGTTCTGGCAATGCTTGCAGCAGGGCGATCTGCATCGGCTGCCTGCGCTGTATTTGTCGCAGGTTGCCGCCCATTTGCGGACGCAGGGGACGTATCGGTCCACGGCTTCTGTGATCGAAGCGGTTCGTCTGGCCGAGGCGCTGGCTGCGATGCATGACGGCAGCCAGCCGACCTGGCGCGACCTGCGCGATGCGGCAGTCGTTTGCCTGGGCTTCGGCGAGCTGGCGGTCATTGCGGATGCGCTCGCCCGTGCGGACATCGGCACGATGATCGGCCGTCTGCCGGAGGGCGTGAGCCAGACGCCGGTGCAGGATGATTTGACAAGGCAGCTCAAGCGGTTGAAGCTGGAGAAGCACAAGTCGGCTGTCGCCAGCACGCTGGAGCTGGATTTGCGTGAAAATCGCCGTGTCAAGTCGGAGGAGTCCGCTTGGCTGGATTTGAACCGTTCGGTGCTGCTGCATCGGCTGCAGGTGCTTGGCATCAGCTTTGCCCAGAAGCAGCATGTGCATCAGGCTTCCGCTTCCTGGGCGGAGCACTGGACGCTGCAATGGACGCCGGAGGCGGAAATTCAAATCGTCGAGTCAACGCTCAAGGGCGAGACGGTTGAACTGGCCGCGGCCTTCGTGTTGAAGGAGCGGCTGGACGATTGCGCCGATATTGCGGAAGCGTCGCGTATCATCCGCATCGCCTGCGACTGCGCGCTGACGGCGCTGATGGAGCAGGCGAGGGCGGTCGTGCAAGGGCTGGCCGTCGAGGCGGCCAGCTTCGAGCAGGTCGCCGGCGCAGCTTACGAGCTGGCGGTGCTGATCCGCTACGGCTCGCTGCGGCGGATCGAGACAGAGTCGCTGCTGCCGCTGCTGGAGCAGCTGTTTCTGCGGGGGACGCTGCTGCTGATTGATGCGTCCGCATGCAATGATGCCGCCGCAAATGGGATGGTGAAGGCGATCGGACTGATGCACGGCATCGCGCAGGATCACTTCGAGACGGTCGACGATGAGCTGTGGCTTGCCCGCTTGCAGGAGCTGGCGTCGCGGGATGACCGCAATGCGAAGTTGTCCGGCGTTGCCTTCGCCATCCTGCTGGAGCGCGGCGAGCTGCCCGACGAGCATGTATCGCGCGAAGTGTCGCGCCGGCTGTCGCCGGGCATTCCGGCGGATATCGGGGCGGGCTGGTTCGAGGGGCTGTCGCTGCGCAACCGCTATGCGCTGCTGTCCCGGCTGTCGTTATGGACACAGCTGGACCTTTACATTGATTCGCTGCCGCCGGAAGCGTTCCATCGCGCGCTTGTTTTTCTGCGCCGGGCCTTCAGCACCTTCGAGCCAAGGGAACGGGCGGCGGTAGCGGAGATGCTGGGCGACGTGTGGGGAGACGGCGCAGAGCTGATCGGAGCTGTGCTGCAGCGCCCGCTTAGCGACGAAGAAAGGAAGGCGCTGGATGAGCTTAACGAATTTGACTTTGGAGACGTGTAGCTTATGAGCACAGTGGATAGCGAGAAGGTCAAACGCTGGCGGCTCATTCTCGGAGCTGCCGCCGATCAGGCGCTGCAATCGCATCATCCGGCGGCCGGAGGCTTTCTGGACGAGGAAGCCCGGCTGATGGATGAGGCGCTGGCCGCTATTTATGACGATACTTACGATCCGGCTGAGTCGGGGGGACGGAATAGCGGCGCGCGCCGGGCCGGACTGGGCGCTTCGTCGCCCAAGCTGGTCAAGTGGCTGGGCGATGTGCGCAACTTTTTCCCGCAGGACGTCGTATCGGTCATTCAATCGGATGCAATTGAGCGCAAAGGGCTGACACAGCTGCTGCTGGAGCCGGAGCTGCTGGCCAAGGTGAAGCCGGACATTCAGATGGTGGCGACGCTGATTGCGCTCAAGGGCAAAATTCCGGAGCAAACCAAGGACACGGCCCGGCAGCTTGTCCGGGCGGTGGTGGACGAGATCATGCGGCGGCTGGAGCAAAATTTGCGCCGGGCTGTAACCGGGGCGCTGAACCGCCGCCAGCATTCTCCGCTGCCTTCGGCTACCGGGCTGGACTGGAACACGACGATCCGCCGCAATCTCAAGCATTTCGATATGGAGCGCAAGCTGCTGATCCCTGAGCGGGTGTACTTTTTCGATCGGGCTCGTCGCAGCAAGGAGTGGACGGTCATTCTGGATATCGACCAGAGCGGCTCGATGGCCGGTTCGGTCATTTACGCGTCGATTATCGGGTCGATCTTCGCCAGCATGCCTGCGCTGGATACGCGGGTTGTCGCGTTCGACACCGAGGTCGTAGACTTGAGCGAGCAGTGTGCGAATGATCCGGTCGATATGCTGTTTGGCATTCAACTCGGCGGCGGGACGGACATCAACAAGTCGATTACGTATTGCGAGCAATTTGTGGCTGAGCCGAAAAAAACGTTGTTTTTGCTCATATCCGATTTATACGAGGGCGGCAACCGCACCGAAATGCTGCGCCGCTTAATCGGGATGCATGAGGCCGGGGTGAAGGTCATTTGCCTGTTGGCCTTGTCTGACGAAGGGGTGCCGTCCTATGATGAAGCGATCGCTCAAAAGCTGGCGAAGCAAGGCATTCCTTGCTTTGGCTGCACGCCGGACAAGCTGCCAGAGCTGATTGAGGGCGTGCTCAAAGGGCAGGACCTGATGCAGCTGGCCAGCCGGTCCAAGGCGGAAGCGGGCGCTGGTCAGCTGTAAGTCTCACAGCATCGCACGAACGTATGCAGCAGGGTCCGTTCGCAGTGTCGCCGTCTCAGGCGGCTGCTGCGGACGGGCTTTTTGCCTAGGCTCCGGTCCCGCTTGAGTCAGGTGTCAGCCGGGTTTTGACCGTTTTGTTGAAGCTTGATACAATAGGTGAATACTTGAGCGCAGATTGGGGCGGGGTCACACTTGGAACCTAAAAAGGACCTGTTAGATCCATGGTTAGCTTTGTCAAATATCTACTCCAACGTGACTAACGAATTGGAAATGGCTTTGCAGCAGCACTATGATTTATCTCTGAAAGAGTTTTATGTATTGCATTTTATTTCCAGTTCGGAAGGCAAGGAATTACGCTTGCAGCAGCTTCAGGAAATGGTAGGCTTGAGCCAAAGTGCGATCTCCAGGCTCGTCGTAAGAATGGAGGCGAAGGACTGCGGTGCGCTGGAACGACATATATGTGAGATGGACCGGCGCGGCATTTATACCCGAATTACGGAGTTGGGCGAAAACAAACTGCAAAGAGCAAGACAAACCTTTAGCCAGATTTTACAATCCGAGCTGCAAAAAGAGGGCTTGCAATCAGAGTTTCAGCATGTGATTCAAACATTATTTAAGTAGCGTAGAAGACACTCACAGAGGAAGAGGAGTGTCTTTTTACATGCCTGCTGCCTTAACTTGGGAACAGCCGTGACAACATCAGGGACATGCATAAACAATAGCCGAGCTCGGTGGCTTGACAGCACCTGATTTTTTCGATAAATTAAATGCATGCGCATGCTTGTATATAGTTGGTACGAAATAAAGGCCATATGCTTTTAAATTAAATAGTGAAAGGAGTCTTTCTCCTATGAAAGATTTATTTAGTCCCTATACAATTAAAGGCTTGCAATTGAAAAATCGTATCGTGATGTCGCCAATGTGCCAATATTCGGTTGCTAACAAAGACGGAGTGGCTACAGATTGGCATTACATGCACTATGTTAGCCGAGCGGTAGGCGGAGCCGGGTTTATTATAATTGAAATGACAGATGTAGAGCCGGATGGCCGTATTTCCGACTTTGATCTTGGCTTATGGTCGGATGAACAGATTCCTGCACTCAAACGGATTGTCGATGCTTGTCACAGCTACGGAGCCAAAGTGGGAATCCAGATCGCACATGCCGGACGCAAGGCGGAAGATGCTGAGGTTCCTGTAGCGCCGTCTGCCATTGCTTTTGATGAGCGTTCAAAGCAGCCTCGCGAGCTTACAACAGAAGAAGTTAAAGGATTGGTGGAGAAATTCCGTGCTGCGGTAGCCCGCGCTGTCAAGGCCGGATTCGACTCCATCGAAATTCACGGTGCCCATGGCTATTTGATTCATCAATTTCATTCTCCGCTTACGAACAAACGGAATGATGAGTATGGTCGAGATCTTACTCGATTTGGCCGTGAGGTCCTGCACGCGGCAAAGAGCGAAATGCCGGAGGACATGCCGCTTTTGATGCGTATTTCCGCCAAAGAATACGTAGAAGGCGGCTATGGTATGGAGGAAAGCATTGCTTTTGCCCAGGCCTATCAGAAAGCAGGAGTAGACCTGTTTGATATTTCATCCGGCGGTGAAGGACCGATAACTGCAGGAAGCAGACCCGGAACTCACGCGGCGTATCAAGTACCCTTGGCAAGGGCGATCAAGGAAGCGCTGAATATTCCGGTCATGGCCGTCGGAAGACTGGAAGCTCCCATTGTGGCGAATGCCGTTATCGGAAATGAAGAGGCTGATCTGGTTGCTGTGGGTAGAGGGCTGCTGAGAAATCCTTATTGGGCACTGGAAGCTGCGTCGAAATTAAACAAGGAAGCTGCGATCCCTGCACCGTATGCCACAGGCTTCTGAAATGGAATAAATCAGGATGATGGAGGCCGCAAGGCCGCCAACTCCAGCGTATCGAGAAACCCGCGTCCTGCTTCAGGAGGCTAGGGTTTCTTTTATTTTGGGACAAGCAGCCGGGACAGTCTTGCTGCGCTGTGCTCGGTGTACTATACTGTGAATTACATTTAGCTGCCTGCTTTGTCCGGCTTGCGCGGGAATCCGCCTTAGCGGACAACAGCGGGCAGCCGGCAGTAACGGAGCCTGTATAGTCTTTGTAGCCCAAAGCCTGCGAGATCAACAATAAGTGAATAAAGTGGTGGACATGGATGAACAGTATGCTGCAAACTTTGTTAGCCTTGGGTGATGCGGTGATCGTGACGGATGCGGATCACCGCATTTTGGCGGTGAATGCTGCCTATGAGCAAATTACCGGCTTTACCCTGGTTGAAATTAAGGGGCGGAAAGCCGGTATTTTACGTACCCCGCACACGCCGCAGGACACCTTCGACAAGATGAAGCAAAGCATTCATAACGGTGTGGCCTGGTCCGGCGTGTTTACGAATTGTAAACGGAGCGGCGAATTGTGGCACTCGTCCATTACGATTACGCCGTATGACATCGAGGGGAAGGCTTACTTTGTGGGCGTTTTCCGCGAGCTGGAGCGTTTGGAGAGCGGCCACTATTTGGACGAGGATCGGATGGGGCGTGTGCAGCGGTCCTTGCTCAAGGTGCTGGCCATTTCCTGCGAAATCCGCGACCCCGGCATCGAAACCCACCTGTCCAATGTGCAAGGCTTGACCAGCTTGCTGGCGGATCGCTATAACGAAGCCTGCAGCGGACAGCTGACGCCGGACAAGCTGAACCATATCGTTAATTCCAGCATTTTGCATGATATCGGGAAATCCGGCATACCGGAAGGTATTTTGTACAAGCCGGGGCCGCTCGCCGATTATGAGCGCAAGATCATTGAGATGCACACGCTGATCGGGGTCGATATTGTCGATAAAATTTTTCGCGAGCTGGATGACGAGCTGTTCGAAAGCGAGCTGACGACAGCTAAAAATATTATTTTACACCACCATGAGAAATGGGACGGCAGCGGGTATCCCCACCAGCTGCGGGCCGAGCAAATTCCGCTGGAGGCGCGGCTCGTCAGCGTCGTCGATGTGTTTGAGGCGCTGACCGCGAAACGCCCCTATAAGGAAAAGTGGAGCGTGCCGCAGGCCGTCGCTTATTTGGTGGAGCAGAAGGGCAAGCAGTTTGACGCTGCTCTGGTCGATGCGATGGTGTCTTTGTACGAGGACGGGCTGCTTGCAGGGCAGTAGCTCGCAGGCGAACGCGTACGCTGTTCATCGTACATTCATGCGGCATCACCCAAACGTCATCCGAACGTCATCCGAACGGAAAAAATACCGGCAGCAGCGCGACCATCGCTATGCCGAGCAGCAATTGCAGCGGCAGGCCAACCTTGACATAGTCCATAAAGCTGTAGCGGCCCGCCGCCATCACGAGCGCATTGGGCGGCGTTGAAAACGGGACGGCAAAGCACATGCTGGCGGCGATTGCGACGGCGAACAAATACGGCAGCGGGCTAACGCCCAAATGGACAGCCGCCGATAGCGCAATCGGCGCGAATAAAATTGCGCAGGCGGTGTTGCTGATGAACAAGGTCAGCAGCGAGGTGGTGAAATAAATACCGGCGAGCAGCGCAAGCGGGCCGAATCCGCCGAGCGAGGCAACCAGCTGCTCGGACAGCAGCGCTGCTGCGCCCGTTTTTTCAATCGCCACGGACATGGGAATCATCCCGCCAATCAGCACGATGCTTTCCCAGTTAATGGTCTTGTACGCCTCTTCCATGCTGCGCAGACAGCCGGTTATGACCATCAGCACGGCAGCGATCAGGACGGAGACGACGGCCGGGAATACCTCGACGATCATCAGGACGACCATCAGCAGCATAATGGCGGCAGCCAGCGGCGCCTTGTGATTCATCGGTACGGAAGCAGCGGTGTCCAGCGGCTGTCCGACCACGACGACATCATACGTTTCCTGCGCCAGCCGGGCGATGTTGCTCCACGTTCCTTGAATAAGCAGCGCATCTCCGAAACGAATGCGTTCCTCCTTCAACTCATGCAGCACATATTCGCCCTTCCGCTGAATGCCAAGGATGTTGATCTGGTATCGCTCGCGAAAGCCCGTATGCTTCACCAGCAGATGAATGAGCCGGGAATTGGGTGGCAGCAGCACCTCGGCAATTCCGGTTTGGCGGGAGGCGAAGCGATCGGTCTGCAGCTCGTGGCTCGACCGCTCCGCAGTTTGATGGTCCAGCAGCCTCAGGCTCTGGGAATGGGCAAATGCTTCAACCCGCTCGAAGCTGCCGTACACATACAAAATATCGTCTTGGTGAACAATGGTGGCCGGTCCCGCGATTTCCTGACGGATCGTTTTGAAAAACGGATTTTTGGCCGAGCTTTGGCGTCGAATTTCGATCAGATGGACGTGATGCATATTCGGAATATCCAGCTCGCGCAGCGATTTATCCGTCAAGGGAGAATCCGGCCCGACCTGGACGCGGAATAAATTTTGCGCAAGCTGGTATTGGCGGGCCAGCTCATTCAGCGAACGGCTCTGCCGTTTGAGCCGCCCGGACGCATCGGCTTCCTTGGGCAGCAGCAAGCGGCTCAGCAGCGCGGTTAGCACCGTGCCGATGGTGAGGCAGACGAGTCCGATCGGCGCAAAGGAGAAAAAGGACAGTCCGGCCAGCCCGGCCTCCTGCAGCGTTTCACTGATCACGAGATTGGGCGGCGTGCCGATCAGCGTCAAGGTGCCGCCGAAGCTGCTGGCGAAGGCCAGCGGCATCAGCAGCCGGCCGGCTCCGATCCCGGCGCCTGCTGCCAGGCTGACGACAATCGGCAGCATGACGGCTACCGTGCCGGTATTGCTGACAAACGCGCCGATGGCCGAGGTGGCGAGCATCACCGTAATCAGCAGCCGGGTTTCGTGGGGTCCAGCCAGCTTCAGCATGCGGCTGCTGGCCATTTTCGCCAGCCCGGTGTGAAAAATGCCGCCGCCGACTACAAATAGACCGATCATCATCACGACCACCGGACTCGCGAACCCGGATAGCGCTTCGGCCGGGCTGAGTATGCCGCATACGACGAGTAAAATAAGCGCGCATACCGCGACCAGATCAGAGCGAACCTTGCCGCTCATAAACAAGACGGCTGCCGCAGCGAGTAATGCCAGCGTAATGATCATGGGCATCGTCATGACATCGTGAGCTCCTCTCTTGGGCTGTTTTTCTATATTATAGTAGCACAGGGGCATCCGGCAGGAGTTGAACAAAAATCGACGATTCAGGGTCGGGCCTGATTGTTTATTGCGCTTCGCCATACTTTCGCCCTGTTCAGCTGCCGGTGCATCGGCGAAAATAAACAGGTGACGGATTGCCGCGCGTTATTCATGATAAGTTGAAGGAGGGGTGATGAGTGATGAAACCAGCAGTCGAACAGCTGTATGCTGCTTACAATCAGTATCGTGAGAATTTGGAGCTAAGCTATGCGGATGATCGACATCCGGCGCTAAGTTCTGATTTCGTGCGGCTGTTCGTTCTGACGTTTCCTGCTCATCGACCTTCCCGGCTTCTGTCTGCAAGCGGAGGATCGGCTAACTTTGCGTATTGCCGGCAGAGATAGCTGCAGCCTGCCGTTTGGTATCAGTGGTGAATTTCCGGCTATGGACGATGGAGTCCATAGCCTTTTTGTATTCCAGAGTTTACAAGCTTTATTTCGCGAAGGAGGTTGTCAGGATGGCTATTGTGCAGTTGCGGTCCACGAACCCGCAGCTTTCATTTATCATCAAGAAAAACCCGAGCTCCGGCATGCTGCTCCGCTCGATCCGCAAGGGGATCGCGTACGGCTGGTACACGGATGCGACGACGTTTAATGTGTATTTCAAGGACGCGGACAATGAAGTTTCATACAAGCAGCAGGCGCAGGAGGAGTTCGAATACCTGAACGTTTCCCGTTATAATACGCCGCTATTTCCGCTGAATGCGATCAATGAATTTTTCTCAACGCCGCTCAAAGAGCAGGATGCGAGGGATACGGACGGCTGCGAGCAGACGTTTTTTATCAATATGATCCATGTGGAGCGGGTGCGGTATGTGGAGCTGTTCAGCCAGCATCTGAAGGAGTTTACCTTCGAGCTGGAGCATCGTGCGCACAAAAGCTACGCGTTAACCGTGCGGACGAAGCGCAGCCTGTACCAACTGCTGCATGTCGTCAGCGTGCTCTGCTTGTTTCTGGCGATGTTTGGCGAGGAGCAGCTTGATATTTCCGACAGCATCCTGGATAAATATATTCGCAGCATTCGGATCATCGACGCGCCGTTTTATATTCGCAGCTTGTTTGCCCGCCACTTCCTGTCGTCCCGGGATCGCTTCCGCACGTACAAGGGCGAGCTGGCGCAGACGGACCGCTACACGATTCAATTTGAGTTCGGCGGGACGGGCATGCAGCGCCGATCGTATATCGGCGGCATGCTGCCGTTTAACAAGTCGATTCTGGATGTCGGCTGCGGCGAAGGCTTCTATGCCATTCCGTTTGCAGGCAAGCTGGAGGACAGCTATTATGCCATTGATATTAATGAAGAATTGCTGGAGACGGTACAGCGCAAAGCGCAGGCCAAGGAGCTGGACAATGTGGCGACCTTCGCTTCGCTGGACCGGTTTCTGGAGCAATACAACGGTGAACAGGTCGATGTGATCGTGAGCGAGGTGATCGAGCATATGAGCCTGGAGGAGGCGCGTGCGCTGCTTCGGGACATTTGCGATCGCGTGAGCTTCGAGCAGTGCATCGTTACGACGCCGAATGCGGATTTTAACCGCTACTACGAGCTGGACGGCTTCCGGCATGACGATCACAAGTGGGAGCTGGGCGAGGCGGATTTCCGGCAATGGCTGGAGGAAACGATGCAGGACCGCGAGCTGGAGCATGAGTTCCTTGCAATCGGCGAAGGCGTAAATGACATTCGTACGACACAAGGCGTTATTTTGCGGCGCAAGGGGGCGTAAAGAAGTGCAGCTTACAACAAAGATTCATACGATTTTCCTGCTGGTCGGTCCGACGGAATGCGGCAAGTCCACCTTCGTCCGCGAGGTGCTGGTTCCTCAGCTGCGGTTCGAGGCGGCCGGGCAGCAGCTGAAGGCCAACGTGCAGGTGATTTCATCCGACCGGATCAGGCAAGAGCTTCTGGGCTTCGATCACGATAAATACGACCAGGTGATGCTGGAAGCAAGCGAGCAGGCGTTCCGGCTGCTATTCGAGCGCTTGAAGCTGGCGGCAGCCTTCCCGGTGAATGCGGAGTTTATAATTGTGGATACGACCGGACTGGCAGAGGAATTCCGCGCGGAGGTCCGGAAAATCGCTCAGGAGCAGCATTACAACGTGGAAGTCATCCTGTTTGACTACCGCAAGCGTGACGATTACTATGCGTCCGAGCGCTCCAAGCGGCTCATTACGAATCATATTAACCGGCTGCGCAAGGACGTGCTTGGCTCGCTCGCCCGTGAAGGCTATGACGCGGTGCATCGGGTGCGAGCCAAAGATTTTTATCGCCCGGAGGAAGGTGCGCCGAACCCGGATTACGAGGTGCGCATCGCCAATCTCGACGACTATTTGGCGGCGATCTTGCCGCGCAATCAGCGCTACATCGTCATCGGCGACGTGCATGAGTGTGTGGATGCGCTGCAAGGCTTGCTGCTCAGCTACGGCTACAAGCTGCAGGACGGCAAGCTGCTGGCCGGGGACAAGCTGCGGCATACGAAGCTGCTTCTCGCCGGAGACTGGATTGACAAGGGGAAAAATTCCCGCGCGATCATTGAATTTTTGTATGACAACCGTGAGCATTTTCGGTTTGTGCTCGGCAACCATGAGAACTTTGTCTACAAATATATGAAGGGCGAAGTGTCCGGCGTGGACCCGCAGCTGCTGGAATCATATTTCGACTCGACGCAGGTGCTGGCGCAGGACGCCGAGCTGCTGAATAAATTCAACCTGCTGGTCGAGCAGGCCAAGCCGTTCTACCGCTATATCGGCGTGGACAGCCCGTCCTTCTACGTCACCCACGCGCCATGCCGGAACAAATATATCGGCAAGCTGGACGCTTATGCGGCCCGCCATCAGCGCAGCTTCCGACTGGACCGCGGCGAGTCGGCGGAGCAGCAGCTTGCCTTTGTGCAGGAGGAAGCGGTAAAAAACCATCCGTACCATCTGTTCGGCCACATTGCCGCCAAGCAGGCGTTCCGGGTGAAAAACAAGCTGCATCTGGATACAGGCAGCGTGTACGGCAACCAGCTTACCTCGGTGGTGATCGGCTACAAGCCGCTGTTCAAGTCATTTCGCTCGACGCAGGCGGCGGTCGCCGAGGAGCTGCCGGTACTGTTTCAGGCGGAGCGCAAGGTGTCCATTCACGATCTGGACGAAGAGGCGGTGCGTCGTCTCCGCTACATCTCGCGCAGCGGTGTCAACTTTATTTCCGGCACGATGTCTCCGGCGGATAAGGACGAGGCGGCGGGAGAGCTGGAGTCGCTGAGGCAAGGATTGGCTTATTTTGAGGAGCGCGGGGTTCAACAGGTCGTGCTGCAGCCCAAGTATATGGGCTCACGCTGCAACATTTACCTGCACAAGGAGCTGGAGCGGTGCTACGCGGTCAGCCGCAACGGCTACCGGATTCGGCAAGTGGAGCTGACGGGCATTTACGAAGGGCTGCTGGCCCGCTTCGGCTCGTACATGGCGGAGCAGGGGATCGAGCTGCTGCTGCTCGACGGGGAGCTGCTGCCGTGGAAGGCGCTTGGCGACGGCTTGATTGAACGCCAGTTTAAGCCGATCGGGCAAGCGCTGGAAAGCGAGCTGGCCTTGCTGCAGCAGCATGGCTTCCAGCAGGCATGGGAGCAGCTGGCCTCGGGCTATAAGGCGAGCGGCTTCGAGAAGGATCAGCATCAGATGGCGAAGGGAGCGCTGAGCGACAAATACGGGGCCAGCGTTTACCAGAACTACAAGCATCTGCACGAGCTGCTGGCGGTTCATGTGCCGGTGGAGGAGCATATGCGGGCATACGCGACCTACAAGCGGCAGCTCGACATTTACGCCGGGGACGGGGAGCTGGTCTACAAGCCGTTTGCGCTGCTGAAAATGGTTCTGGACAGCGGGGAGGAGCGGCGTCCTGACTGGACGACGTCGGCGATGTACCGCTTCCTGTCCGACGATGAGCATGTGCTGCTGGACTTGTCCGCGCCGGACGCTTGCGAGTTGGCTGAGCAATTTTTCTCCAGGCTGACCGTCGGGCAGCATATGGAGGGGGTCGTGATCAAGCCGGAGCTGCCGACGGACGAAGCCGTGCCGTTTATGAAGGTGCGCAATCCGGAATACTTGTCGATTATTTACGGCTATGATTACAAATTTCCTCATAAGTACCGGAAGCTGCTGAAGCAGAAAAATATCCGGACCAAGCTGCGTACCTCCATGAATGAGCACCGGCTTGGCGAGCGAATGCTGGCGGTGAGGCTGGCTGAGATTGCGCCGGAGCATGACGCTTACCGGGAGGCGGCGGTTGGCCTGCTCGTGGAGACGGCGAAGGAGCGGGAGCTTGACCCGAGGCTGTAGACGGCGCAGGGCAGCCTGAAATTTTTGGAAGAGAATGCCCCGTAGACAGGTTTGTGCTTTATAATGGAGGGAGCGGCTGGAGGCCAGCCGACCAGATCATTTATGCGGGAGGGGATCGCGTGGGATTATTCGATGCGTTGATGGGAAATGCGTCCGAGCTGAAGCTGGAGGACGTGCAGAAGGAATTTGCCCATGTGCTGGCAAGAACAGAGCGGGTGGAGAAGGCGTATAAGCTGATTCGCGACTTGTTTGTGTTCACGAACAGCAGGCTTATTTTGATCGACAAGCAGGGGATGACCGGCAAAAAGATGGAATTCCACTCCATTCCGTACAAAAGCATCACCCACTTCAGCATCGAAACGGCGGGTACCTTCGACCTGGATGCGGAGCTGAAAATCTGGATTTCCGGCACACCGGCCCCGCTGATGAAGAAGTTTAACAAAAGCTTGAACATTTACGAGCTGCAAAGCGTGCTGGCCGAATACGTGCTGAAGTAGGCCACAAAGCCGAAAAGCCGAAAAGAAAAGCCCCCCGTGTTCACGTTGTTGTGGAGCGGAGGGCTTTTCGCGCAGGCGGGACAGAGCATCGGTTCCTGTTCGTTCTACGATTTTAATCGCTCATAGGCAGGATCTCCGCATGCTCCTCGCATCCATCCGCAGCCATGCCAGAACATCCTGTTGATTTTCTGCGGATACGGTATGGTTGGTCGGCAGCCGGGAGGTATCATCCCCCGTAGTTATCCTGCCAGCGCAGCAGCTTGCGCTCCAGCAGGCGCACCAGCGAGTCGGCCAGCTTGCCGACCGTGGCGAAGACGAGGATGCCGACAAATACGGCTCCAGTCCGCACGTAGGAGCGCGCATCCTGGATCAGATAGCCGACGCCGCTGTCTGCGCCCATCAGCTCGGCCACCACGAGACACAGCCAGGCAATGCTCAGCGACAGCCTGAGTCCCAGCAGCACGTTCGGCAGGGCAGCGGGGAGCATCAGCTTCGTCGCCTGCTTGAAGCGGCTGAACTCCAGCACCCGAGCGACATCGTACAGCTTCTTGTCCACATTCCGTACGCCCAGAAACGTATTGACATAAAGCGGGAAGAAGGCCCCCATCGCAATCAGCAGCACCTTGGACAGCTCGCCGAAGCCGAACCATAGGATAAACAACGGCGTAATGGAAAGCAGTGGTACAGTACGCAGCATTTGCACGGGCGGATCGACCAGCTCTTCGACATGCACATACATGCCCACCAGCAGACCGATCAGCAGGCCCAGCGTCCCTCCAAGCAAAAAGCCCAGCGCAGCGCGGGCGACACTGATGCGGATGTGAAGAAGCAGCTCCCCGGACACGATCATGCTGTAGAAGTCCCCGAAGATGGAGCTGGGTGCAGGAAACAGCTTGGGGTCGGCAGCGCCCGTCAGAGAGGCCCCCTGCCAGACAAGCAGCACGAGGACGGGGATTATGGCCCCTTTCCACCATTTTCGCGATTTTTTCATACGGTCTCCTTTAATCGGGTCTAGCATCGGTGTAATATTCTTAAATCGACCAGCTTTCCTCCGCGTCCCCGGTCAGCTCCAGTACCCGCTGCGCCTGCATCCGCAGCTCTTGAAAGCCGGCGCCGTAACGCGTGCGCGGGTAGGGTAAATCATTGGACAGCACCTGCTTCACCCGTCCCGGACGGGCGTCCATGACCACGATTTTTTCCGCCAGGAAGACGGCCTCGTCCAGATCATGGGTAACCAGCAGCATCGTGGTGCGGTTTGTCCGCCAAATATCGAGCAGCGCCTCCTGCATATGCGCACGCGTGAACGCGTCAAGCGCGCCGAACGGCTCGTCCAGCAGCAGCACCTGGGGGCGCCGCATCAGCGCCCGGGCGATGGCGACCCGTTGGGACATCCCGCCGGACAGCTCCTTAGGGTATGCCCGTTCAAAGCCGTTCAGTCGAACCAACTCGATCATCTCGTCCACCCGCCGGCGGACGTCCTTGCTGCGCAGCGACTGGTCCGCCGCGATGTTTTCTTCGACCGTCAGCCAAGGGAATAGCCGATGCTCCTGAAAAATAAATCCTTTATGGCGGCTGGGACCGCCGACATTCGTCCCATTTAGCAGCACGGTGCCTTCATACTCGGAATCAAGCCCGGCAATGATTTTCAGCAGGGTGCTTTTCCCGCAGCCGCTCGGGCCGATGATGGTGACGAATTGCCCCGGGCTGATGCTCAGGTGAATGTCGGCGAGCACGTGATTGGTTTCGGCGGCATGGAAGCTTTTGTTTACTGCGGTTAACTCAAGCCGGCCTGTTGCGCTCATGCCTTCGCCTCGCTTGCCGCTTCAGCATACCGGCTGACAGGGCGGGGGAGACCCAGATTTTCCCGCAGGGTGCGTCCCTCGTATTCGGTGCGGAACAGGCCGCGCTGCCGAAGCAGCGGAATCACCTTGTCGACGAACTCGTCCAGCCCGCCGGGCATGAAGGGAGGCATGATGTTAAAGCCGTCGGCCGCCTCCTCGTCCAGCCATTGCTCCATGCGGTGCGCAATTTGCTCCGGCGTGCCGATCACGGTCAGATGTCCGCGCGCCGATGCAAAGCGCAAATAGACTTCACGGACGGTCAAGCCTTCTTTCCTTGCAGTTTCCGTTACCAGTTGAAAGCGGCTGCGGGTCCCTTCAGCGTCCTGAAGCTCGGGAAACGGCTCGTCATCGGCATACCCCGACAGGTCGATATTATCGAACACGCCGCCGAGCAAAGCGGTTCCGATCCGGCGATCGACCAAATCCTGAAGCTGCTGAAAGCGCGCCCCGGCTTCTTCGCTCGTGTCTCCGATGATCGGGAACAGGCCCGGCATAATTTTAATCGCGTCCGCCGAACGGCCCTCGGCTGCAGCAAGCTGCTTGACCTGCTTATAAAACTGCTTGGCCGACTCGATATGGTTTTGCACCGTGAAGACGACATCAGCATGCTTGGACGCAAGCTTCTGCCCGGTGCCGGAGGAGCCCGCCTGGATGATGACGGGTCGTCCCTGCACCGGCCGGGCAACGTTCAGCGGTCCTTGCACCGAGAAGAACTTCCCCTCGTGATTCAGCACATGAACCTTCTCCGCGTCAAAGTATTGCCCGCTTTCCTTGTCGGCCTGAACGGCATCCTCCTCCCAGCTATCCCACAAGCCGGCCGCTACCTGTACAAACTCATCGGCCCGGTCGTAGCGCAGCTCGTGATCCAAAATGTGCTGCTGTCCGAAATTGCGCGCTTCGTCATGCAGTGCCGAGGTGACCACGTTCCAGGCTGCCCGCCCGCCGCTAATGTGGTCCAGCGAGGCGAACTTGCGCGCTGCGTGGTATGGCTCGTTAAAGGTCGTGGACAGCGTGGCGGCCAGGCCGATATGCTCGGTGACGGCGGCGAGATTCGCAAGCAGCGTCAACGGCTCCAGCTTGCCGTAACGATCCGTCAGCGCCGACTTGAACGGCAGCGGGACGGCCAGATCGTCCGCCAGAAAAAGGAGGTCGAACGTGCCGCGCTCCGCGGTTCGGGCCAGCTGCTGGTAATAGCGGACGTTGTGGCTTTGTCCGGTCGCCGTCTCGGGATGCCTCCAGGCGGCCGCGTGGTGTCCGGTGCTTTGAATAAACAGTCCCAGCCTTAATTGCTTGCCTGTTGCGCTCATCGGGCGGCCTCCTCATGTGCGGAGCGGGCGCCCGCAGCGAATTGGCTGACCGGATGCTCCAGTCCCAAATGCTCCCGCAGCGTACGCCCGGTATATTCGGTACGGAACAAGCCTCTGCGTTGAAGAACGGGGACGACCTGATCCACGAATTCGGCCATTCCTCCGGGCAGCAGCGGCGGCATGATGTTGAACCCGTCGCAGGCGGCGCTGCGGAACCAGTCCTCCATAAGATCGGCGATCTGCTCAGGCGTTCCCGTGACCTTCATATGCCCCCGCGCGACGGCGAAATGCAGACCCAGCTCACGGATCGTCTGCTTCGTCCGCCGGGCTGTCTCCACAATGATCCTCGCCCGGCTTGTGTTGCCTTCGAGGTTGATATCAGGCAGCTCCTCGTCAAGCGGGCAGCCGGACAGGTCGACATTCAGCATCCGCGACAAATAGGTGACGCCGGCCTCCGGCAAAATCAGCTCGTAAAACTCTTCTTCCCGCGCTTTGGCCTCCGCTTCGGTCGCACCGACGAAAACCATCAGGCCGGGCATAATTTTCACCTCGCCGGGGGTTCGTCCGAATTCGGGCAGCAAGCCCTTCACCTGGCGATAAAAGCGGATCGCTTCCTCCTTATCCTCACATGCTGTAAAAATAATATCCGCGCCGCGCGCCGCAAACCGCGAGCCGGCAGGCGAGGTCCCGGCCTGAATGATCACCGGGCGGCCCTGCGGGGAACGGGGGATGTTGAGCGGGCCCAGCACGGAGAAGGAAGCGCCGCGATGCTCCAGCAGGTGCACCTTCTCCTTGTCGGCGAACACGCCGCCTTCTTTATCCCACACAAGCGCATCATCCTCCCAGCTATCCCAGAGCGCGTTCGCCACATCGAGAAACTCCTGCGCCCGTTCGTATCTGGAGCCATGCTCCGGCAGCTTGTCCATGCTGTAGTTGAGAGCATCGCCTTCCTTCGTGGAGGTGACGACGTTCCAGGCTGCGCGTCCCCGGCTGAGATGATCCAGCGTCGAAAAACGTCTGGCGACATTATACGGGTCGTTGAAGGTGGTGGACACGGTCGCAGCCAGTCCGATTTTGTCCGTGACCGCAGCTAGAGCGCCGATGACCGCCGTAGCTTCCGGGTACACAAAGCGGGCGCTCGATTCGGCATCGCTCAGCGGAATCGAGCCGGAGTCGGCCAGGAACAGCATGTCCAGCTTGCCGCGTTCAGCGCTGGCCGCCAGCTCCTTGTAAAAGTCCAGGCTAATGATTTCGCTTGTATCTGTCTTGGGATGACGCCACGCGGCAAAGTGATGCCCGAAGGTAAAGACAAAGGCGCCTAAATTCATTTGTTCGTTAGATTGCTTCATCTGCCATACACGTCCTTTATTTAGTAGCGGCTCCCGCCTTCAGTTCCTTCAACGCCTTCTCCACAAAGGAATTGTCGATGACCTTGGAGACGTCCACTTTCTTTTTGATTTCGCCCAGCTCAAACATGAGATCGGCCGTTTGCTGCTGGAATTTGGTAGCCTCCGCTGAAATCGGCAGGTTGGTTGCCTCCGAGCTAGGGTTGGCCATGGAGATGCGGATCGTGTCCTTGCTCAAATTTCTTACTTTGGCATTCAGGTCGATCGCTTCCTCCAGATTCGCTTTTTGCCAGTCGATGGACCGTTGGTAAGCCTTGAGGAATGCGCCGACCAGCTCAGGGTACTTGTCCGCGAATTCGGTGCGGGCCATCACATAGCCGGGAGTGAAAATGCCCAAGGTTTTCGATTCCGCGACGATGCGGGAATTGCCGCTGCTTGTTTCCTGGCTGCGGTACGGCTCAAAGATCACCCAGGCGTCGACTTTACCGCCCTGGTAGGCGGCCTGCGCATCGCTTGGCTGAAGATTCACAAGCTTCACGTCGTTCGGCGAGATGCCTTCTTTTTTCAACGCGTGCTGAAGGAGGCCCCACGAGCTGCTTCCTTTGGCGACGGCGATTGTCTTGCCCTTCAAGTCCTTCACGGATTGAATCGCGCTGCCCTTCGGCACGAGAATCGCGTCCGGCGCGCCGCTGCTGCCTTCTGCAATCGCCTTGAACCCGATGTCGGCCGCCTGGGCGGTAATGGTGCCGATATAGCCGGTGCGGACAATGTCCAGCCGTCCTGCGGCAAGGGCTTCATTGTACTGCGAGGCGCTGGCGAGCGTCTGAAATTCCACGGTTGCGCCGTATTTGGCCAGCTCCTCGGCAAACCAGCCTTTTTCCTTCCCGGTCACCATCGGGCCGACCTGACTGCCTTCGAGACGGACAACCACGCCCTTGTATTTGTTCGCATCGGCTGATGGGGAGGGAGAAGCGGACTGCGGGCTGGCCGAAGCCTTCGCATCCGTCGCAGCTCCGGTGCTGCCCGAGGTTGCAGGCTTGCTGCTGCAAGCAGCCAGCATGAGCGCAAGGGCGGTAAAAATTAACACAACTAGCGCTGTCGTTCGATGAGTGTTCATGAGTAATCCTCCCAGTGGTGGTCAGGTTGCCACCTGATGAATGTTAGCGTGCTGCTCCGGCTTGTTTGCCGACCTGTGAGCTTCAACGGGTTATGCCTGAGGGCGGGCTGTCCGCTCCGCGACATAAGCCTCGTAAGCATCGGCCAGCCGGATGACGCCCAGCTCCAGCGCTGCTTCCTCGCAGTAGCTGAAGGACAGCCGGGCGTAATGCGCCCCGTCGTCCGGCGACAAATAAAACTGGCGGCCGTCAATGAAGCTGACTCCCCGCTCCGCGGCATAACGAACCAGCTCGCCGGTGTCCACGGTTTCGCCGAACCGCAGCCAGACGAAGAAGCCGCCCTGCGGAATTGCATAGTCGACCACTGCGCCCAGATGCTTGTCCAGCGCGGCAAGCAGGCTGTCACGCTGGCGGCGATAGCGGTCGATCAGGCTGCCGATGTGCTCCTCCAGGGAATAGCTCTGCAATAAATTGCCGACAATTTGCTGGGTAAATACGCTGGCGCGGCTGCCGTGGAAAAACGTCCCCAGCTTGCCGATCGTTTCCTTCGCGGCAATGGCCCAGCCGACCCGAATGCCAGGCGCGATCGTTTTGGAGAAGGTGCCGAGATAAATCGTCCGCTGCGGAGCCGAGGCGTAAATCGCCGGCAAATAGCTGTCTTCGAAATTGAGCTCCGAGTAGGCGTCATCTTCGAGGATGAAGAAATTGTAGGCTTCGGCCAGCTCGGCGAGCCGCTTGCGTCGTTCGGCTGACAGGCTGACGCCGCCCGGATTATGGTAATTCGGGATGCAGTACAGCAGCTTCGGCAGCGGCTCGTTTGCGCGGACCGCTTGCTTCAGCGCTTCCTCCACCAGATCAACTCGCAAGCCGTCCGCGTCGATCGGAAAGGACGTCAGCTTCGCTTCGCTGGCGCGAAACGTATTCAAGGCGCCGAAGAAGGTGGGCGACTCGACCCAGACCGAGTCCCCCGGCTCCAGAATCGCCCGGCAAGCAAAGTCAATCGCTTGGCCGGAGCCATAGGTGACAAGCACATGTTCCGGCACCGCCTGAATCCCCCGCAAGCTGGAACGGGCGGCGATCCAGGAGCGAACGATGTCCGGGCCATCCGCCCCGGCGTACTGCAGGGCGGCAGGGCCTTGCACCAAAATCGCTTGCGTAGCCGCCAGCTGGAGCGCTTCGTAAGGAAAAGCGCTTGAGACGGGAGAGCCGTAGGAGAGCGGCACGACATCGTTTCGAATTGCCGCCTGCGCGGCCCCCATCGGCGCTGACTGCGGAACTCGTTTAGCAAACACAAACGGAGCAAGTGTCTCGCTCATCTTGATGGTCACCCCTTTCAATTCTATCAAAACATTATTTTCCGATAGTTTTTTACGGAATTAATGATTGAATTGTGACATATTCCGACTTAGAATGTAAAATATAAAAACTTAATGATTGCATAACTACGACCTATGACAGGGGGTTCAGACATGCGGATCGAGCAGCTGCGTTATTTGGTCGAGGTCGCAAATCAAGGTTCCATTACGTTGGCGGCGGAGAAGCTTCACTTGTCGCAACCGAATATCAGCAATTCGATTACCGCGCTGGAGAATGAAATCGGCGTAGCCATTTTCACCCGCACCCGCTCAGGAACTCGTCCGACGGTCGTGGGCCAAAATTTGATTCAGATGGCGGAGGAAATTTTGGGCAAATGGGACCAATTTACGGAGGCGGCGAAGGTGAACAGCTCGCTTGTGAATGAGCGGCTAGTCATCGGGGCAACCTTCGGGGCGTGCACGAGCTTTTTGCCCAAGCTGTTGACCAGCTACTCCGAGAAATACCCGCTTGTGGGGCTGGAAATTATCGAAAGCCGTCCGGCCGAAATCGAGGAGCGGCTGCTGGCAGGTGATTGGGACCTCGGCCTGATTGGCACGCCCGAGGAGATGACCTTTAAAAATCTGGTGACGGAGCCGTTTCTGACATGCCGCATTATGGCTTGCGTAGGGGGAAAGTCGCCGATGGCCGCCAAAAAAAGCTTGTCGATGGAGGAAATTATCAAGCATCCCATTATCGGCACCTCCGAGCATATTCGGGAGGAGCTGCAGCGCTACGGGCCGATTCGGGAAATGTTCTATTCCAAGCATTCCGAGGTTTCCAAGCGGGTCATTAGCGAAGGGCTGGGCATTGGCTTTTATTTGGATATTTCGCTGAAAAATGATCCCTACGTCATCAACGGCAATATTGTGCCGATTCCTTTGCAGGTGGAGTATCCGGTATGGTTTTATTGGCTTCACGCGAAGAAGAAGCTGTCGCTTGCCAGTGAAACGTTTCTGAAGGAGCTGCATGCGCTTGTTCCTCAGCTCGTGGGACGTATGTAACGGAGAGGTCTGCTGAGCATATAAAAAAAGCCGGATTCACGGAGCGCTTCCGTCCGAATCCGGCTTGTTGTCTGTCTGTGCGCAATGAGGCCGAGACGGCTTCATTCGGACAGGCAGCGAGCCGCCGAGTCGCCTTGAATGCGGCTGCGACGCCTACAGCGTAAACTTTGTGATCTGCGACCGCAGCTTTTCGGCCATCGTCGCCAGCTCGGCTGAGGAGGAGGCAACCTCCTCCAGGGACGCCATTTGCTCCTGTGCCGCCGCGGATACGTTTTGCGACTCCGCCGCCGTTTCCGTAGCCGAGTCCGCAATTGTCCGGATGGAGTCAACGAGAACGGTTGTGCCGGAGGCAATTTCGTCAGCAGCCGTGGACACGCCATGGATGCTTTGGGCTACCTGCTGAACGGAGCTGCGAATTCGTGCAAACAGCTCGCCGGCTTCCCGGCCGGCCTGGCGGCCTGCGGCAGCTTGCGTGACCGTCTGCTCCGACGCTTGCAGCGTGCGTTCGATTTCAAGCTGGATATTGCTGATTAATCCGGCGATTTGCTCGGCTGCTGTCAGCGATTGAGCGGCAAGCTTCCGGATTTCTTCGGCAACGACGGCAAAGCCCCGGCCTGCTTCTCCCGAGCGCGCGGCTTCGATAGAAGCGTTTAACGATAAAATATTCGTCTGCCTGGCAATGGCGTCGATGCCGGTCACGACGTTGCCGATTTGGCCGGACAAGCCGTTCAGCGCATGAATCGTACCGGCGAGCTTGCCGATGCCTTGCTCCATCTCTTCCATTCTTACCGTCAGCTGCTCCATCGACGCGGCCCCGTCATCCGACAAATGCGAGGCCTCCGAGGCAATCGCAGCCGCATCCGTGCTATGCGCCGCGATGCCGTCAATTTGCCTCGCAATCGTTTCCGCGGCCTCGCTGCCGTCCTGAACGCTGGCCGTTTGCCGTTCGGTGCTTTCGGCGACGACGAGGATCGCTTCGGAAATGTTTTGCGCCGCGTGCGCGCCTTGGTCTGCGCCTGCCGCCAGCTGCCTGGCCGAATCCGTCAATTGATGCGCCAGCCCCTGCACATCCTTCATCATGCCGTGTATCTGATCGCCTGCGGCATTAAAGGACTGGAGCGCCAGGCTGACATCGGAGTTGCCCTTGACCGAAATCCGGTGGGTCAGGTCGCCTTGCGCCAGCAGGTTGATGCCCTTAGTCAGCTGGCGAATCGGCGAGGCGATGCGCAGGGCAACCAGCACGCTGACGATCAGGCCGATGATAACCATGACAGCCCCGGCCAGCACGACCAGCGTCAGCATCTCGGCGACCGGACGCAGCAGCTCCTTTTCTTCGGCAAACATGGTGATGATCCAGCCTGTCGTCGTGACGCTCATATGCCCCATTTTTTGAACGCCGTTTTCGTTGTAGCTGAACGACTTGGAATCGCCCTGTTTTTCCCGTTCCAATGCTTGCATAAGCTCGGGATTGCCGAGATCGGCCAGCTTTTTGGTCAAAATATACGATTCATCCATATAAGAAATGAACGTTCCGTCGGCAAGCGTCATAAACGCTTTTCCCGTCTCGCCCATCCGGGCGGAGCTGATGCTGTTGAGCGCATCCTTGATCGGATAGGAGCCGCCGTAAAAGCCGATCAGCTTGCCGTCCTTTTTCAGCGGAGCGCCGACAACGACAAGCATCGTGCCCGTCGTTTTGGAAATAACCGGATCGGATACAAAGGTTATGCCTTGCTGCGCTGTTTTCACATAAGGCCGATCAGATAAGTTGACATCCAGCCCCTGGATGTTGACAGCCTTGGCTGCCGTCAAATCAAGCGAGAAGAAAATGGATTCAAACTCCGGGTGCTGCTTCTGCGCCTTGATGACAAATTCAAGCTGCTTCTGCCGGCTTGCTTCAATCTCGGAGCCTTGCTCCGCGATCAGCTGCATTATCGCTTTTTTTTCCGTCAGGTTGGCGTCCAGCTTCTCGGCTAACAAATGGGAGGACAGCTCCATCTGGATTTCCGCCTGATCCTTGATCGTTTTGGAGGCCGAGGCATACAGGATATACGACAGCAGAGCGATGCAAGTGACGAGAATCAGCAGCGATGACCAGACGATACGTCCGGCTGTTTGGCGAATGGAGCCGAGCGCAAGCAAGGTCTGGGCCAAGCCGGGTTGTTTAACTGGCATTCGGTAGTCCCCTTTAATTCATGATATGTATAGTTTTCAATATCGGTCATGAAGGACCCAATTTTTACTAAACTTTTGAAAGGGGGACGGATTTAATCGTTTCATGATCTTGTGCCAAGCGATCAGATCACCTGCTGGAATTGTCCGGTGTACAGGCTGTAGTAGAAGCCTCGGCTGTGCAGCAGCTGCTGATGGGTGCCGCGCTCGATAATCCGGCCGCCCTGCAGCACCAGAATCTGGTCGGCTTCGCGGATCGTGCTCAGCCGATGGGCGATGACAAAGCTTGTGCGGCCCTTCATCAGTGTCTTCATCGCGTCCTGAATATGCATTTCCGTCCGGGTATCGACGCTGCTGGTCGCTTCATCCAAAATCAGAATGGACGGGTCCGCGAGAATCGCCCGCGCGATCGTCAGCAGCTGCCGCTGGCCGTGGCTCAAATTGCCGCCTTCCGCCGTCAGCTTAGTGTCGTAGCCTTGCGGCAGCCGGGTAATAAAGCTGTCCGCATTGGCCAGCAGGGCGGCGGCCTTCACCTCATCGAGGGTGGCGCCGGTTTTGCCGTAGCGGATATTTTCGAGAATCGTATCGGAAAACAAATACGCATCCTGCAGCACGATGCCAAGCTTGCTGCGCAGGCTCCGTTTATCCAGCTCCCGGATGTTGCGCCCGTCGATGGCGATAGACCCTTCCTGAATCTCGTAGAAGCGGGTCAGCAGATTCACAATGGTCGTTTTGCCAGCTCCGGTCGGACCGACAAGCGCAATGGTTTCTCCGGGCTTCGCTGTAAAGGAGATGTCGGACAAAATCGGCGTGGACGCCTCGTACCCGAACGAAACGCGCTCAAATACGACCTCGCCCTGCACTGTTGTCAGCTGTCCATCCTCGTCTTTCCCTTCGGGGGCGAATTCCGAGTCCATATCGAGAATTTCAAAGACGCGCTCTGCCCCGGCAATCGCCGATTGCAGCATATTATATTGATTCGCCAGCTCGTTGATCGGCCGCCCCAATTGCTTGGAATAGTTCAGAAAGCTGACAATAACGCCAATCGACGTCAGCCCGCCAAGCGCCATCCAGCCGCCGACGGCTGCGAGCAGTGCGAAGCTCATATTGTTGACCACGTTCATGAACGGGCCCATCAGGCCGGAAAACATTTGCGCGCGCGTGCCGACCTGGTTCAGCCGGCTGTTCAGCGTCTCGAACTGCCGGATGGACCCGGCTTCGCGCCGGTAAGCCTTCACGACCTTCTGGCCGCTCATCGTTTCTTCGATAAAGCCGTTTAATTCGCCAAGCTGCTGCTGCTGCGCGGTAAACAGCTTGCGGGTCCGCTTTGTAATTTGCCGGGTTACCAGCAGGACAAGCGGAATACTGACCAGACTGACCGCGGTCAGCGTCACGTTCAGGCTCAGCATAAGCGCCAGCGAGCCGACGACCGTCACGACGCTGGTGATCAGCTGGGTGACGCTTTGATTGAGTGTGCCGGACACGTTCTCGATGTCGTTCGTTGTCCGGCTCATCAGCTCGCCGTGCGTGCGGCTGTCAAAAAACGGCAGCGGCAGCTGCTGGAACCGCTCGAACAGGTCGCTGCGAAGCTGCTGCACGGTTCGCTGTGTGACGCCCGCCATCACATACGCTTGCAGCCAAAGCGTGAAGCTGCCGAGCGCATAAGCAGCCAGCAGGCCTGCGCATAGCCAGAGCAGTCCGGTGCGGTCCTGCTTCAATATGAATTCGTCAATTGCCCGGCCGATCAAATACGGGCCGATCAGCGCAAGCCCGGAGCTGGCCAGCGTCAGCATGAGCACAAGCAGCAGACCGCTGCGGTGGCGGCTGAGATAACCCCAGAGGCGGCGGATGGTTGCCTTTGCTTGCTTGGGTCGCACCTTGGGCACCGGTCCCCGGCCTGGTCCGCCGCCCGGTCCCATGCCTCCGAGCATAGCCGAGCCCGGAGCAGGCCGGAGCGGGGCTTCGCTTGACACTTCGTTCGGGGCTGCCGCCGATACGGGAAATGCAGGGACGGACGGCTGGAAGCCGCCGGGCGGCGACTTGGCCTCGACGCTTGCAGCCGGGCTTGCGGACGGAGTCGTTCGCGCGGATGTGTTGCGATCAGCCATGGAGCGACTCCTCCTTGTCCCGGGTAAGCTGGGATTCGTAAATTTCCTGGTACACCGCGCTGCTGCGAAGCAGCTCGTCATGGGTGCCCTGTGCCGAAATTCGCCCGTCCTCCAGCACCAAAATCAGATCGGCCTGCTGCACGGAGCTGATGCGCTGGGCGATGATAAAGCAGGTGCTGTTCGCCATCAGCTCTCCGAGCGCCTGCCGGATCAGCGCTTCGGTTCGCAGATCAACGGCGCTGGTGCTGTCGTCGAGAATGAGAATGGCAGGCTGCAGCAGCAGCGCGCGCGCGATGGCGATCCGCTGCTTCTGGCCGCCTGACAAATTGACGCCCCGCTGGCCAAGCTGTGTATCGTAGCCGTCCGGCAGCTGCATGATAAAATCGTGAGCCTGCGCCGCCTGCGCGGCTGCTTCGATTTCCTCCTGGGTGGCGTCCGGCTTGCCGAAGCGGATATTGTCGCGGATCGGGCCAGTGAATAAAATCGACTGCTGGAGCACCAGCCCGATTTGTCCGCGCAGCTCCGCCAGCGGCAGCTGCTGCACATCCAGGCCGTCGATCCGCACTTGCCCGCTGTCCGGCTCGTAGAGCCGGGGAATGAGGCTGACAAGCGACGTTTTGCCCGAGCCGATCGCGCCGAGAATCGCGACCGTTTGCCCGGCCTCGGCCGTGAACGAAATGTCGTGCAGCACCTGCTTCGTCTTGCTGTCATCGCTGCCGTAGCTGAAGGACACGCGGTCAAACATAACCTGACGCGCGACGTTCCGCGTCAGTCCTGCCTGCGCGCCCGGCGCGTCCGCAATGTCAGGCTGGACGGCCAACACCTCGTTAATCCGGTCGGCCGACACGTTGGCCCGGGAGACGTTGACCAGCATCATGCCGATCATCATCAGCGAGGAGAGCAGCTGCATCACATAATTAATGAACGCGGCCAGATCGCCGACCGACAGGCCGCCTTCCCACGTCTGCGCGCCGCCGAACCAGAGCACAGCGACAATGCTGGCATTGAGGATAAGCGTCATAATGGGCATATTATATGCAATAACCCGCGCCGCCTTCAATGCGATTTCCGTGTAGTCGCGGTTCGCGCGACCGAATCGCGATTGCTCGTAAGCCGAGCGGACGAACGCCTTGACGACGCGGATGCCGGACAAATTTTCCTGGAGCACCGTGTTGACGCCATCCAGCTTCGTCTGCACCTGGCCGAACAACGGGAAGGACAGGCGGATCAGCGCATACAAGGTGATGGACAGCAGCGGCACAACGACGAGTAAAATGAGGCCGAGGCGCGGGCTGATCAGCATCGCCATGACGAAGCTGCCGACGACCAGCAGCGGCGCACGGACGAGAATCCGGAGCGTCATCTGCACAAACATCTGCACCTGCACGATATCCTGGGTCAGCCTCGTCACCAGCGAGCCGGTTCCGAACCGGTCGAGATTGCGGAAGGAAAACGTTTGCACCTTCGCAAACAGCGCTTTGCGCACATCGGCGCCAAAGCTTTGGGCGGCGATGCTGGAAAAGATCGTACAACCGGCGCCGCCCAGCAGCCCGATCAGCGCGATGCCCAGCATGGCCGCTCCGGTCGATTGAACATGGGCCAGATTGCCTTGCATCACGCCTTCATTGACGATGCTGGCCATCAGCTTAGGCTGCAGCAGGTCCATATACACCTCAAGCAGCATCAGCAGAGGGGCCAGCAGCGTCGCCACCCAGTAAGGCTTCAAGTAGCTTTTCAATTTCCACATAAACGAAGCAAACACCTCACTAAAATTAAGTTGTCGGCTAACTAATTGGTCGAGCGGGGAAATTCCGCGCTTTGCTCATACTCAACCAGATTGTCGTACATCTGCAGCAGCAGACGGCGCATAAGCAGCTTTTCCTCCGGCAGAAAATTCGCGAAGGATTTGGCCTCCATTGTGCGAAGCACATCCTTGATCGCACGGGTTGCCTCTGCGCCGCGCGGCGTCAAATAGACGCGGGAAACCCGTTGGTCCTGCGGATCGGTCCGCCGCTCCAGCAGGCCGTTTTTTTGCATCCGGTTAATCATGACGGTTAGCGTGGCCGGTTTGACGCGCAGCTGGGCAGCCAGCTCGCTTTGGCTTTGCCCGTCCTTCTCCGCCAGCCGGAACAGCAGAGGGGGCTGTCCGGGGTACACGTCCAGATCCTGAATATGCAGATGGATATGGTGGCGATGCAGGCGCATCACATGCGACATAATATGGTTGATTGAATCGGAATGATGAATATCCATGATAGCGCCCCTTTATAGTTAGTCGACTAACTATAATCGTACGGCGATTTGGAGGTTGCGTCAAGAGCGGATTTGTCGGCAAGCAGAGCGAATCGCGGGGAAGAGGGGGAATAGTCAGGCGATGCGCCGAGAAAAGGAAGAGCAGTCAGGCGATGCGTCGAGAAGAGGGGGATGAGGGCTTGTCCCTTGAGGCGAGACGGGCAGGCTGTTGACCTTCGTGGTAAGCTGGCTGCTGCCGAGACAGTCCGCCTGCGGTCCGTCCGATCGCCCGTACGTGTCCCGACTTGGGGGCGTGGGTACGCGCGGGCGGACGTATGGAAAGAGGAGCAGACGGACACATGGACGCATGGACACACGTCGGTCAACTGGAGGCGGTTACTTCCGGATGCTTGCCATTGCTGCCGAATCCTGATCCAGATAGGAGACGATGACCTGGGCGGCCGGGGAAAATTCGCTGACAGCTGCTTGCAACCGCTTTACATGCTGGCTGGGAATGATCAGGAATAAGCCGGATTGCGCCTGCGAACGTTGCAGGCTTGTCAGCTTGCCGTCTTCCCGCTGCAGAAATTGAATATGCGCACCGAACGCAGCGGTCAGATGGCGGGTTAATGGTTCCACGGGGCCGTCGGAGGCAATCCAGACCAGCTTGCTGCTGCGAAATGCCAGCGTAAGCTGAATCGCCTTGAATGCGGCGAAATACGCAATGACGGAATGGATCGCCTGATCCCAGCCGAACAAAAAGCCGCCGCAAGCCAAAATAAACAGGTTGAGAATCATGACCAGCTCGCCGATCGTCAGCCGGATGGACCGGTTCAAATAAACCGCTACGACATTCAGACCGTCCGGATACCAGCCGTGCCGGATAATTAAGCCGAGGCCGATTCCGAGCGTAAGTCCTCCGCAGACGGCGGCAGGCAGCGGATTTTCCAATATCGGCGGAAACGGGTCCAAATAAACAGCAAGCAGTGTAATAATGATTAAGGAGGCAAGCGCGGATAACGTCTGGCTGGGGCGCTTGCGGTTAAACAGCACAAACGGGAGATTGATAAACAGCAGGAACAGCCCCATTTTCATCTCGGTCACGTGGGACAGCAAAATCGCGATCCCTTTTACGCCTCCGGGAATGATTTTGTGCGGCGTCAGGAACATTTCCAGACCGATTGAAACGAGCAGGATGCCGGTCACAATCGCGCCGATTGGCAGTACTTTGGCCCCAATGCCGGAACGATGGTTCATAAGCATGACTTCCCCCTTTCTTTCTTCATTCTATAGTAGCATAGCTGGAGGAAGAAGACCTGTGCTGATCGTGACAGCGGCTTGACAGATGCGCCAGGGCGAAACGGGAGCGCATGGCATACAAGAAGCCAGCTCGGCTATGATACAATAGAGCGCGTAATGTCTGTCACCTACAGGCTTATTCGAAAGGGAGAATATCTATGACCCTGCGTTGCGTTATTCTTGATGATTACCAGCATGTCGCCCTGCAGCTTGCGGACTGGTCCGCGCTTGAAGGCAAGGTGGAAATCCGAACTGTTCATCATCCTATTGCGGAGGAGGCGGAGCTGCTCGAAGCGGTGCGTGATTGTGAAGTGATTGTCATCATGCGCGAGCGCACGCCGTTTCCCGCCTCGCTGCTCAGGCAGCTGGCAGCTGGACAAGCTGCGTCTGCTCGTCACGTCCGGGATGCGCAATGCATCCCTTGACCTTGCCGCCGCCAAAGCTCAAGGGATCACGGTTTGCGGTACAGGCGGCCGCCTCGACCCGCCGGTGGAGCTGGCATGGGCGCTGATTTTGGGCCTGGCCCGCCAGCTTGTGCCGGAGAACGCGAACTTCAGGAGCGGCGGCCCGTGGCAGACGACGGTTGGCATGGACTTAGCCGGCCGTACACTCGGTTTGCTTGGCTCAGGCCGGATGGGCACCCGTATGGCGCATATTGCGCAGGCGTTCGGAATGAGGACGCTGGCCTGGAGTCAAAACCTGACCCGCGAGCAAACTGAAGCGAACGGTGTCGGGCTCGCTGCTTCTAAGGAGGCGCTGCTGGCGGACAGTGATGTGGTTTCGATCCATTTGCTGCTGAGCGACCGGACAAGAGGCTTGATCGGCCGTGCGGAGCTGGCGCATATGAAGGCGTCGGCGTATTTGATCAACACGTCGCGAGCGCCGATTGTGGAGCAGGAGGCGTTGATAGAGGCGCTGCAAGCCGGGCAAATCGCGGGAGCCGGGCTTGATGTGTACGAGCTGGAGCCGCTGACGGTCTCCCATGTGCTGCCCACGCTGCCCAATGTGCTGGCAACGCCGCATCTCGGTTACGTGACGGAGGGTAACTACCGTATTTTTTACCAAGAGGCTGTCGAGGATATCGCGGCGTATTTGGCCGTTGAAGCGCTGCGCGACCTATAGACATGACATTTGTCATGGGTTGTACTATGACGTTTATGACTTCAATAAAAATGTCGAATTTTTTATACTCGGTAAAGAGCATATAACCGCCCGCCGCGAGCGGGGCTGCGTTTCGTCGCAAGGCCATTTGGAGGAGGAAGACCGAGAGATGCATCAACCCAGCATAGCCCAACTCAAGAAAACGGTTGCTCCTTACGAGAAAACCGATATGAAAGCGAGCATTCGCCAGCTGATCAATACGATCGTGCCGCTGGTGCTGCTCTGGTACGGCGCCTATTTGAGCTTATCCGTTTCGTACGCGCTCACGTTGTTCCTGGCTGTGATGACGGCCGGATTTGTCATTCGGACGTTTATTATTTTCCATGACTGCTGCCACCAGTCGTTTTTCCGCAGCCGGCTGGCTAACGATATCGTCGGGACGATTACCGGCGTGATGACGTTATGCCCGTACGAGCAATGGAAAAACGCCCACTCCATCCACCACGCCACCAGCAGCAATCTTGACAAGCGCGGCGTCGGCGATATCTGGATTATGACGGTGGATGAGTATGTCACGGCTCCGTCCTGGCGCCGCATCGCGTACCGGTTGTACCGCAATCCGTTTATCATGTTTGGTCTCGGCCCGATTTTCGTATTCGTCATTCAATACCGGTTTAACCGCAAGGGCGCGCGCCGCAAGGAGCGTCTGGGCAACTACTTGACAAATGTGCTGCTCGTCGGCGTATACGCGCTGCTGATCTCGCTGATCGGCTGGCAGTCGTTTTTGCTGGTGCAGCTTCCGATTGTTTTTGCATCCGGCTTGCTTGGCATCTGGCTGTTTTATGTGCAGCATCAGTTCGAGGATTCGTACTTCGAGCATGAGCATGAATGGAGCTATGTGCAGGCTGCTGTCGAAGGCAGCTCGTATTACAAGCTTCCCAAGCTGCTGCAATGGATTACCGGCAATATCGGCTTTCACCATGTGCATCACTTGAGCCCCAAGGTGCCGAATTACAACTTGGAGAAGGCGCATGACGCGACGCCGCCGCTGCAAATGGCGACCACGATCACGCTGCGTACCAGCTTGAAATCGCTGCGCTTCCATCTGTGGGACGAGGAGCGCAAGCGGTTTGTCGGGTTCAAGGGCATTCGTCAGGCGAAGGGCAACGCAGAGGCGGTCGTGGATAGCCTCAAGCTGACCAAGCCGGGCCTGCAGGGGGAATAGGTGAATAGCCCGGCGCCGCGTTTGTATGGTAAACTACAGGTACAATCCGTATCCTCGCGCAAAAGGTGGGCGGCCATGCAGAAGTGGTATCATATTTTTCACCGCAGCACCGGGCTTAGCCCGTACGTTTGGGTCGTCTTTTATATTCTGCCGTTTTACTTCATCTTCCGCTCCTCCTCCACCTACGAGGTTGTGGGCGGAATTGTGATGATTCTCGTGTTTTTCGGCTGCTACGTGCTGTCCTTTCTGTCGAAGGGATGGCTTATGTACGTTTGGACCGGCATGCAGGTCGCGATTTCCATCCTGATGACCTTGGTGTTCGGCTACGTGTATTTCTCGCTGTTTCTGGCATTTTTTATCGGCAACATTCAGCATAGAGCCGGTTTTTTTACGTTATATTCGATTCATCTGGTCACGACGATTGCGGCGGTGAACTTCGCTTTTATTACGCAAAAGGCGAACCCGACATTTATTTCCCAGCTGCCCTTTATTCTCGTCAGTGTCGTGGCGGTCGTGCTTCTGCCCATTACGACGTACAACCGCAACAAGCGGGATAAGCTCCAGATGCAGCTGGAGGATGCAAACAAACGCATCTCCGAGCTGGTTAAGCTGGAGGAGCGGCAGCGTATCGCCCGCGACCTGCACGATACGCTCGGCCAAAAGCTGTCGCTGATCGGTCTGAAAAGCGATCTTGCGGGCAAGCTGATGACGAAAAATCCGGAGCGCGCTCAGACGGAGATCGACGAAGTGCGGCAGACGGCCCGGATTGCGCTCAAGGAGGTCCGCGAGCTGGTTACCCAGATGCGGGGCACCCGGCTGGAGGACGAAATGTTCCGTATCGAGCAAATATGCCGGGCGGCGCAGATCGACTTTCAGCTGGAAGGCGACCCCAAGCTGACGGCTACGTCGCTGATGACGGAAAACGTGCTCAGCATGTGTATCAAGGAAGCGGTCACCAATGTGGTCAAGCATAGCGGAGCCAGCGCTTGTACCATTGTGATCGAGCCGGCCGCAACCGAGCTGACGGTCAAGGTGCAGGACAACGGCGCCGGCGTGGCGAACGAAGCGACCTGCTATCGGGGCAACGGGCTGCGCGGGATGAAGGAGCGGCTGGAATTTGTCAACGGCAGTCTGGACATCGCCTGTCAGCCGGGTATGACCTTAATCATGAAGGTCCCGAACGTCTTCAAAACAGCGGAGAAGGAGGCGGGTGAATGATTCGCATCGTCATCGCAGAGGATCAGCGGATGCTGCTCGGAGCGCTAGCTTCCCTGCTCGATTTGGAAGAGGATATGAAGGTGGTGGGACGCGCGAGCAACGGTGAGGAAGCCGTGCAGCTCGTGCATCTGCATCAGCCGGATATTGTCATTATGGACATTGAGATGCCGGGCAAAAGCGGGCTGGACGCCGCCGAGGAGCTGAAGGGCACCGGCTGCAAGGTGATGATTTTGACGACCTTTGCCCGTCCGGGCTACTTCGAGCGTGCTGTTCGGGCCGGGGCCAACGGCTATCTGCTCAAGGACAGCCCCAGCGAGGAGCTGGCGGATTCGATCCGCAGCGTAATGGCAGGCCGCCGCATTTATGCGCCGGAGCTGGTCGACGGGGCGTATGCCGAGGAAAGCCCGCTTACGGAGCGGGAGAAGGAAGTGCTGGTGATGATCGCCGACGGCAAAAATACGAAGGAGATCGCCAGCGAGCTGTATTTGACCACCGGTACGGTGCGCAATTATATTTCGACGATTCTCGACAAGCTGGATGTTAGCAACCGGATCGAGGCTATTGTGCGGTTTAAGGAGAAGGGCTGGTTTAAGTAAGGCGGGAGCATTGACCGGGTTAAGGTGGATAGTTTCGTAGAAATAATAGAATTAATCACTTATGCTGAGGTGACTCCGATGCGTATTACTTCTCTCCATGTAAAGAATTTCAAAAAGTTCAACAGCTTTGAATTGGATTTTTCGGAACCGTTTACTTTAATTATCGGTGAAAATGGGACAGGGAATGAAATTTTTTTACAATCTTCCTATTTTACTTACTCAACTTTCGCAGAACGAAAATCGGCTTTAATGCACGATGTAACTGAATTGAAGGCCAGTTCATTATGG
>NZ_JCAMRT010000025.1:0-70526 GCF_059821225.1 Paenibacillus sp. sg306046 | reverse complement strand
GATACCAGACCACCTGCTGATTGGGTTATTTTTCTATGTGACGATTTTTCGACAAGAACTTCTCACTGTCCAGTAGAATAGACCTATCATGCGAAGGAGCGGATCTCTACAATGCCAAAACAACAACGACGTGCCTTTACACCAGAATTCAAAAAACAGATGGTGCAGCTCAATGAAAATGGGAAGTCTAGGGCAGCGATTGTGGAGGAATATGACCTCACAGCATCAGCTTTAGACCGCTGGATCAAGCAAGCTCAGACAACGGGCTCTTTCAAGGAGAAGGATAATCGTTCGTCCGAAGAAGCGGAATTGATGGCGCTACGAAAAGAAAACCAGCGTCTGAAGATGGAGGTGGATATTTTAAAGCAAGCAGCGCTGATCATGGGACGAAAGTAGCTATCATCCAGAACAATCGTGATAAATACTCGGTATCAGCAATGTGCGACGTCCTACAAATCGCAAGAAGCACGTTTTATTATGAAGCCAAAGAAGCACCTAATGAAGATGAGTTAACGGGAGCGATTGTGGATATCTTTCACAAGAATCGAAAAGCTTATGGAACACGAAAGATCAAAGCCAAGCTTCAGGAACAAGGGATCGTCGTCTCTAGGCGTCGTATTGGCCGAATCATGCAAGAGCAGGGCCTGGTCTCCACGTATACCATCGCCCAGTTCAAACCCCGCAAAACGGCCTGTAACGAGGCGGCAACGGCGAATGAGTTAGATCGTGAGTTTGATCAGGCGGAAGCGAAACGCTTTGTGGTCAGCGATTTAACGTATGTGAAGGTCAGACATCGGTGGCACTACGTTTGCGTTCTCATTGACCTGTTCAATCGAGAAATCATTGGCCATAGTGCAGGTCCACACAAGGACGCTGCTTTGGTTTCGCGCGCCTTTGCAACGGTAGAAGGCGATCTGAGCCACATCCAGTGGTTTCATACCGACCGTGGGAGTGAGTTTAAAAACCACACGATGGACGAGCTATTGACGACCTTTGCAATCGGTCGATCGCTAAGCGCGAAAGGTTGTCCTTATGACAATGCTGTGGCTGAAGCCACCTACAAGGTCATGAAAACAGAGTTCATCTACCAAAGGGACTTCCAAAGCTTGCGTCACCTGGAGTTGGAGCTTTACGACTACGTCAACTGGTTTAACAAGCATCGGATTCAGGGATCACTGGGGTACATGACGCCTGTTCAGTACCGCCAAGCAGCCCTTAAAAAAGTTGTCTGAATTAATGTTGACAATCCAAACCGCCCCTAATATTAAAAGGGCGGCCATTACTGAATCTAGATTATTGTTGCAGTGTATATTTTTCAGTTATAGATAGGCTCGATTGCCAAACCAGATTCAAGGTAATGCAACGCTTTTCTTAACTCCTTGAATACCCTTGTAGACAGATTCGCACAGCTCCGTTGTAAACCTGCCTGACATTCCTTCAAGCGCCGTATTGGTGAACGCTACAACACTAAGCTCCTCACTCGGATCAACAAACCAGGAGTGACCATAGGTGCCGCCCATCCGCCACGTTCCTGGCGATTCAGGTGTATTGGCATCCGCTGGGTCTTTAAGCAGCGTGAAACCAAGTCCAAAGCCTCTCCCCGGCCAATAGGGCATTACAAGGTTACCAATTTGATTGGTTGTCATTTCTGCGACAAGAGCCCTCGGTAGAATCGGATTTCCTCCCTGCCGCAAAGCTTCCAGCAGTTTAAGAAAGTCTCCTGCGCTGCCAATCATGCCGGCTCCCCCGGAAGGGTAGGCTGTCTTATCTGTAAACCTATTGGGTGAAAGGAGGAATCCTGCCGTCCCCTCCAAGAAAGGAACGGTATCAAAATCGTGCAAGCGCCGGGGCTCTCCAGCGCTGTCTGCGTAAGCCGTGGTCAATCTGTCCGTGTCCACGGCCTTGAAATCCGTGTCCGTCATGGAAAGCGGATGAGTTACTAGCATCCGTACAGCTTCACTTAGCGGCATTCCAGTAACCTTTTCGATGACCGCTCCGAGCACGTCTGTTGCTATGGAATACCTCCATATTTTCCCCGGCTCATCTAGAAGCGGGACAGAAGCGAGTCTTTGCAGATTCCACCAGATCGTTTACCTGCAATCTCCCTTGCGAAATTAAGACTAAGGCTGCCGTTGACACGATCGGCTTGGTTACCGAAGCATATCTAAACAAAGCATTTTCCTGCATCGGCCGTTTCTGCTCACGATCGGCCCAACCAGCAGGCCTGCTGTAAACGAGGTTTCCGCCTAATGCAATTTGGACGACGGTACCCACGATCCTTTTTTCCTCAAGTGTGCGCTCAATTACCTCATTGACGCTTTTATGCATCAATTCCAGATCTATATTTCTCATGTTTCTCATCCTTTCCTGCTGTCATTTACTTGATTATTTATAGCAAGTGTGTTTATTATATAAATAATTTCTGCTGCCTTACATAAAACAAACAAGTTAGATAAAGAAGTTTTCGATGATTATAAAGGCATCCGAAGGAAATAGCTTTAAAATTAAAGGGAGGCGATTTTCTTGGACGAAATCGATAAAAATATCCTGCTCCATTTGCAGAACCAGGCGAGATTATCCATGACAGATTTAGGAAAGCTGGTGGGACTGTCTCAGCCAGCCGTAACTGAACGTGTAAAACGCATGGAAGAAAAGGGGGTTATCGAGGAATACCGAACTGTCATTTCTTCGCAAAAAGTGGGTAAGCCCTGCACAGCCTATATGCTTGTTCGGACCCGGAATTGCTATCCTTTCCTTGATTTTTGTCGTTCATCACCGGAGGTCACGGAATGTTACCGGATAAGCGGTGAGCATAATTATTTATTGAAGGTCCTCACGGAAACAACCCAGGAGCTGGAGGAGTTTGAAAACCGGTGCGATCAATACGGAACCTATACGACTCTGATTGTAATGTCTTCACCGATCGCTTATAAAAATCTCATTGGAGAAACGTATAATCCCCAAAAATGAATCCGCCTTTGCAGCGGATTCATTTTTTTTGCTTATGTTACACATACTCGTGGATTTCTTCAGGAAGGAAAGCCATGCTTTTTAGCTAGCCAAGCTGCAAGCAAGGAGGGAAGCAGCAGGATGATTAATGAGCCCGGAAGAAATCCGGCTCCAAGCAGTTCGAGAAGAATCCCGCCGATAATCCCTCCTCCGCCGATTGCCACATTCCACGCGGTAACCAGCATCGATTGGGCTATATCTGCGCTTTTTCCCCCAGCTTGTGCTATTGCTGTTTGCAGTAAAGTGGCTGCCCCGCCAAACGTAAGCCCCCACGCTGTAACACCAAGAATGATGATTGCAGGCTGATTCATTCCGATTCCCAAGGCTGCAGAAGCCAAAGCAAATCCTGTGATGCTGATTAAAACCAGCATTCTTAGAAAACGGTCAATCAGTATGCCTATCATCCAAATGCCAACAACCGAGGTAATTCCGAAAATAAGAAGAACCAAATCCACTCGCTGAGCAAACGCGGTTTCCGCAAGATACGGTGCAATATAAGTGTACAAAATATTATGAGCTAGTACCCAAGCCAAAACGACGAACAAAATCGTCCGTACACCAGGAATCAGGAAAATCTTGTGGAAAGGGAGTTGATCACCGGCAGGCTCACCTGCATAATCCGGCACCCTCCAGAGCACCCAGCCAATAAGGGCTGCAGTCAGTAATGATACAGCTCCGAAAATGAGACGCCACCCTGTATAGGTTCCGAAAAAAGTGCCAAGCGGAACGCCCAGCGCCAATGCCAGCGGGGTGCCGACCATGGCTACGGCCATCGCTTTTCCTTTCAGCGAATCAGGCACCATGCGCCGTGCATAACCGGCCGTCATCCCCCACAGAACACCTGCCGAGACACCTGCAAAGAAACGCGCGACAAGCGTCAGCACATAAACGGAAGATAACGCGGTGACGGTGTTAAATACAAGAAAGCCGATGATGCACAGCAGAAGAAGCGGCCGGCGCCTCCACCCACGGGTAGCCGTTGTCAAAGGAATGGCGGCCAGAAGAGCTCCAACCGCATAGAGAGTGACCAATTGTCCGGCAAGAGCTTCTGTGACCCCAAGATCCTGTGCAATTTGCGGCAGTAATCCAGCAGGCAGGCTTTCCGTAAGAATGCAGATGAATCCCGCCATGGCTAAGGCCAGCAACCCGAACCACGGAAGACGTTTGGAAGACGACCCATCATTTGCACCGCCTTTTCTTATAAGAGCAGTGTTTGAGTTCACACAAAAATCTCCTTTATTTATTTTTTGCCGCTTAAAAAAGCTTTGGCTTTCGTATAAGCATATATAAATAAAACGTTTTTTTACATGGATGATTAAAAGAGGATAGAGCAAATTAAGAGGAAAACACTTTTATTTTTATAGAAATCCCATGATTTTAAAGGCAAAAAAGCGGCATCGTCAGATGCCGCCTAAATGATAAATCGTAATCGACGCGCTTGCGTCGTTCGGTGGAGATCCAGCTGCCGCTGCGACCGCTCTGAGGGTTTTTGGCATGAACATTATCACTGACGGACAGGTGGTGCGAAGACTGGAGCCAATCTAGACGGATGTACCTTTGCCCCGATACCATAAAACTCACAAAAGTTCATTATTAACGGATTCCACTTATCTGGATCGATATAATTCTCCTCTCCATCCATCAATATCTGCTCGTTAATGTGCGACTTCACGATTTTAACTTCAATAGCAGCTAATGTACTTGGATCCTCTCCAAAATCATGAACATGTTTGACGATTGCTTCAAGTTGAACAGGGCATTCCTTAACACATGAAGGTTTTACTATATCTGATGGTGTTTGAGTCAATTGGGCCGTACCAAATTTGTCTGGTTCGTACCTATACCCCTGTCGTACTTTGTAATCAGGAACAGGATTACGTCCGGTGAGAAGAGCCAATCGATCCACAGCGTGAACAAGCTCTACGGAAGGCAGGTTTAAGACACACTCGCGTTCACGCAGAAGATTTTGTACTGTTTGAGATCGGTTACTTATTCCAAGCATAAACGACTGATGTAGCGACCATGCAGATGAAATTGGGGCTAAATTTACCGAATTATCCTCGTTTAGAGTGCTGATAAGTACGACTGGTGTTCCGAAATAGAAAATTTTAGGTTCTACAATTTTATGCATAGATAAGCTCCTTCACCTTCGATTATTTCCTTTATTGTAACAAGGGAACGAGATGGTGATCTTTCGAAATCTTGTTGTCTCATTCAAAAATCTTTAGGGTTGGATAGATTGTGAATTATAATAAACATGTGAGGAGGATCCACTTATCATGCATGAAGAACACTGGCAAGCAATTACCCAATGCGATAGTTCATACGATGGGAAGTTTTTTTATGCGGTAAAAACTACTAGGATATTTTGTAGACCATCATGTAAATCACGAGTTCCAAATCGTGATAACGTAGATATATTTATGTCTGTAGATGATGCTATTCATGGGGGTTACAGACCCTGTAAGAGATGTAGACCAGACCGGATTTTGTGTCCGGCAGAAGAATTGGTCTTCCGAATTACTGAATTTATAAATAAAAACTATAAAGAACACTTAACACTCAGCTTAATAGCAGGAAATTTGCACATCAATATGTATTACCTTCACCACACATTTAAACGTGTCTCAGGCATAACGATAATGGAATATGTCATGAAAAAACGTATTGAGAAGGCGAAACAATTATTGGAAAACTCAAACTACACTATAACGCATATTGCTGTCATTATTGGATTTTCTAGCGCTGCGCATTTTTCGACTACTTTTCGTAAACGGCTTGGAATATCACCTTCGGAGTATCGTACAAGTTACTGCATATGACGTATGCGGAGGAGACCTCGAAAAACTGGTGATTGAGTGATTACATCCTGCTGTCATAAGAAAATAAAGTAATAGACTGGATCTCCTTATTCTACGCGGTAATTAGAGTCGCGAAACCTTCAGGCTCCAGGAAATAAGTATTAGACTGACCCTAGAAATTGAAACAGCGACAGCCAAGGACGAGAAAATATAGTCCTAGACTGTCGCTGTTTCATTCAACTAACGTCCCCAGTTAGCGCAACGACTTACTCTGTTGAATTTCGTGTTCCTCAACATAAAGCGGCATCAGAGAAGGCGGATCGTACCTTATCGCGGCTTTTAAACGACAAAATGGTGCCGATAGCCATAGCCCCATAGCCGTAACGAAATATGAGCCTAATCCGACAGTGCCCGCATGATGTTGGATTTCGCCTCTGTCGCAATCGCTTCATTCCCGTCATCGACCGCCTGCATCAAGATCAGTACAGGGATGTATACGGCTATCAGCCGCGCCAGCAGCTTCGTTTTCTCGTCCGCCACTCCGTACGTTTCGAAAAACACGCCGCGAGCGTACGGTGGTAAAAAACTGTAAGCAACGCTCAAATCGCAAGCCGGATGGCCGACGCTCAGATCACCCCAATCAATGATGCCGGAAACGATCCCGTTCTCATTCACCAGCATATTTTTGAAATGAAGATCGCCATGTAGCAGCGCATTCACCGCCTCGACACGGTCCGTTTGCAGCCCGCTAATAAACGCTTCGATCGCACCGGACTCTTCTGGCGACAAGTGTTCAACCACCTTTTTTAGAAAACCCTCCAATTTCACTTTGCGCGATGCGATGTCCGTCAAGCTTCGATGATCTTGCTGAACTCCGCACTTCAGCGCCACCTGCACCGGAAACTCATGCAATCTCCGCAAAAATTTCGCCAGCGTCTCTGCCGATAAAGCACGGCGTTCTTCCGTCAAACCGATGGGGAAATCTCCTGGCACGAAGGTATAGCCAAGAAATGGTACCGGGTATTCGTCACTTGCTTCGCCATAAAACAACGGTTTCGGATAGGGGACGGTCATATATGCCTCCAGCTTTGGTAGCAGCTTCCCTTCCATACGAATCGAGCCAACTGCAATCGTTCTTCTTGGAAACCGGAACACGTACTCGTCACCGATGAGAAAAACCGTATTGTCCCAGCCCCAGCCCAATCGCTTCACTTGCTTCGATGACAGCTGAGGGAATTGTCTGCCGATTAGCGTCCGCGCCTGCTCTTCGTTAACCTCCCACTCCGCATCCCATACATTCGTTCCTCCCATGAATTGTCTGCCTCCTCGTTCCTTACGTTATTTAGATGATTACATTCCCTGGAAGTTACGCATAACTGCCAGTTAGCTTAATGAAGCATCGTCAGTCTAATACTTTATTTTCCCAGTCTACAACTTTATTTTCTCAGTCTAACAGTTTATTTTCCACTCTAGAACTTTATTTTCTTCTAACACCTGCAACCATCGAACTATCGGGAAACGATAGTTAAACATAAAGGGTTCCACATATTAGTCATGCATAATATGTAGAACCCTTTATGTTATTTGATTTTCTTAAATTTAGGTCTTGATAATCGGAAAGTCTAATACTTTATTTTCTTTTAACAGGTCTATGATTCATTACAATAAACTGTTGTTCTCACACACCTTGATAACACTGGTTTTTTTGAAACACTTTTATTATCTGAATTACAATAAAGTATTGTTCTAAATTGAATTCAACAACAATTTGTCCGTTTTTCGATTACAATAAAGTATTGTTTTCTAAGTCGTTGATATCGCTTGTTTTTGTGTCACTTTTCATTGAGTATACGTTTTCGATTAGGTACTGATTTTTTAAGGTGAGCCTATTCAATGAACGCTAAACACTTAACTAGCCATGTTCTTTTCACTTGTATCGGAGCAAAGTTTTTTATCAGCAATCATCAAATGTTTTCGCATTTTCTTGAAATTCAATCAACATATAAATAATTTATCACTACTTATTTCAGGAAATAACTCCAATAATATTCGGCCATAGATGGTTCCTCATACCAAAACGATATAGGCACTCTATTGTCTAAGAATGTAAATTGTTTTACACCATTTATATCAATCCAGGTTTTTCTTAGATGTAAGAACATATCTAAAAGTGATTTAAGACGAGTTAGATACAAATCTTCCTCCAAAATAACAGTATCTGCTTTATAAGTTTGTGTTCGCCAGTAATGATCTTTATATTCATCTAGAGTATTTCTATAATCTTCAATAAAACTAAAAAAATTCACTGTTGATGTTCCCAATGGAGGGAGCCCCATTATCAATTCTAACTCTTTGACAATTTCTTTTGATAATATTTCTATCATGAATCCATTTTCTTTCTGTGTTGTAAATTTAACTAACTCTTCGATTGCTTTACAAAAAGTTTGATGGAATTTACTAAAGAAATCTTTTGAAGCCAAAATATTATAATCTATTGATTCAAACTCACTTAATCCGTAGCAATTTCCTTTAGCGGTATCAATTAGAGTTCTTAAATACTCAAATTCTTTCTGTGCTTCTACTACAAGAAATTGATACGGTATAATCAATGGAGCGATAGGGTCAGTAAAGATTGCTTTATATTTTAGATGCGGAAAATCAAACACCGTCTGTTCAATTTTCTTTATGATGTCATTATCGGTTATGATGACACCCGCCTCAAAATTGTTCACTGCGTTTTCTGTAAGATTTGAACTACCTATATACATTTTCTTCCCACTACTTATTATTTTCGAATGATTATTTGAATTATAGAAAAATTGGACATATGGGTTTTTCTTTAACGCTTGCACCAAAAGTTTGTAAACCTTCTCTTCTTCTTTCCCATCAAAGTGATATACATTAAATATAACTCGTACATCATTTATAAACTCAATCTTATCTTGTAACGATTCATCTAAGTCTTGAGGCATCGAATAATTAAAGGTAGTAATATAGAGATGATCTGTTCTATCAAGTGAATCGAATATCTCCACATAATTTTTCTGACCACTTGTCAAAACCACTTTAACTTTGTCTAAATATAGTATTTCTTCCATTTCTCGAACTCCCTACAGATAAAAATGCCTAGTCAAAATTTGCAGTTCAATTCACAAAACACAAAACCTGTTAAACCCTAGATGATCTTGGCACTTTACTTTTGGTCCAATATAATAGAAACAATTTCTTTAAAATCTGATGAGAGCATGTTCTGAAAGGGCTCCCCAAGTCCATCCTTTAATTTAGCAATAAATGTTCCAATATGAAGGGAAATTATCTCTAGTTGTCTTGATTCTTCCGTTAACTCTAGCATTAATGCCGGATTTTTAAACTCTGCAACTTGAGCATCTATTTTTGTCTTTTCATTTTCCCAATATTTGATGTACTCAAATCTATTACTTGAGTAAATGTCCGCTTTTATTTTAATCTCTTTATTGTCATAAAACTTTATGTCTTCTTCTGACAATATTATAAATAACAACTTATCGTAATAGTCCCTATCTCTCATAAGCTCTGTAACTTCATACATGCAGGCAACTGACCGTAAATACCCATCTGAAATAATGGATATTACATAATCATGATCTTTGATGCTCTGCATATATTCATCTAGGCTATCTTTATATTTTACTTTTCTAATGTCTCTTGAAATTTCAATTTTATTTTTAGCAATTTCATTTAGTTTATTTTCAACTAAATCAGCAATACAGCTATCCTTGTGACAATATGATAAAAAAACCTTCTTTTTTAACAATTGTTTAACCTCCATTTTGCTATTAAATATATACGCAATATTGTTACATTTAACTTCAAAACTACTCTTCTCTACCTTTATGTATGCTAGTTGCTTTCCATCATACTCAAATTTTGCAAATTCAAATTCCACATGCTTATCCAAAAGATCTCTAATACGACTTTCATCAATAGTAAAAGGGAAACTTTTTATTGTTAACCTTTTTCTATCATCTTTAACGCCAAACACTATAAATCCCCCATCTGTATTCGAAAAAGCTGAAATATATTGACTTATCCTTTCAGTTGACTCAATAGGATGAATATATTTCATATTATTTCTATGCATTTGTTCTATTTTGTTTATTAAATCACTTGTCATATAGCCTCCACAACCTCAATATTAAGCGATCATTCTATGAACTAATCATTGTAAATGTTTCTTAGAGGAATCGTAGTAATGCCTGTTGTTTTTAAAATATCCCCTAATGTGATCATTCGAGTAATACCTTGCCCGTTATATGTCCATAATTCATAATTGGTATCATCTAAAGCTTCTAACTCTTCATCATAAAAAAAGATTATTTTGTCTTGGTTGCTCGGTCGAACAATGATTCTAATCTCATTCCCGTTTTTAATTCCTGGGAAGACTGTATCAGAATATTTTTGGCTTTTCCATTCCTCTAGGGAGTTGGCCAGCTGGTAATCAGTGTTATTCAGATAATCGTATACTTTTTCAATTGTTATTTCTAACATCGAGTTAAAGTTTTCACGGCCATAAGGTGAGCTTATAGTGATATGATTCAACTTCTCTTTAATTTCTTCATATGATAAGTCGTTTAAGTTTCCAATCAACTCAGCAATTTTATTATGATTTGTGATGATATCGTCTAGTTCCTCATATTTAATATTATTACTTTCGATTTTTTCAGCTATTTTAAAACGTCTTATATTCTCCTCTGGAGTGGATAATAAATTCCGTTTATTATAAAGTTGATCAAATAGCTTCTCACTCAAATCAGGATTTTCAAGGAACCAATTCGTCAATTTATTGAAAATCGCTTGATTTTCAGGCTTTCTTTGCGTGTTATTGAGTGTTTCATCAGAAAGTATATGATTTATTTTATCCTGAATTTTTTTTGCGACATTTTCATTATCAATCCTTTTGTGAATAACCTTCTCTGGCAACTTAACTTCCCTAACTAACAAGCTCTCAGTTATGGTATCACCTAAATCAATCAATATTTTTTTTAAAACATCATCAATATTGTCATCTACTGAAAGTTTTGATGCCTCCATAAATTTACCACTTTGATTTAAAGCCCATACTTCACGAGTAAAGCTTTCTTCCCCCCTGATCTTTATCCATAAGTCATAATATTTATTAAACCATGTAAATATATCATCTGTTTTCCCATGAAAATTCCGTTTAAATTCTTCCAAATCTTTATTTTTCATGAAATTACTGTTTATATTAGAAATATCAATTTTGCATTCGCTTATTTTAGCCCACTTTAAATAACCATTTTTTGTCGGAATATAATATAACGCAAAAGAATTAATTACCTCCCAAAACTCATCACTTAACTCTTCTTTATCGCATATTGGAACACCTATCTGGTGTTCTGATTTATTATTTTTCAATGCTGCTTTTCCAGAGTATACTCCATTTAAATTCACATCAACGATAGGTAATTGTTCATATTTTGATTTTATTGTTTTATACAGGTTTTCTTGAAGGCTATTATTATTTTTTTTCGGAGTGAAGCACATATTATATAAATCTTCCCATTTATTTTTGCATGCTAGGCTTATTAGATCCTCATATAACTTTATTGCTGTTTTTAAATAAATAATGTTGTCATGATTCCCCTCGTGGATACCATCTCTATCTTTTTCCACATCAAACTTTGAGCAATTTATCATAACTGGAAGGGAAAAGGTTTCTGTTCCAACTAAAGGAAACTTGCAAAATAATTTAGGGAAATTATCCGGATATGGTAATACTCTATTTTTTTGAGTATCTATCTCTTGAACTAATATAGCTATAGATACCTCATTTTCTGTTTTGATTAATATATTATAGCGGTCCATTTTTTCATTTGATTTTTTTATTATTTCAACTACCCTATAATCGCCAAGATGCCTATCAGTGCCAATTTTAAACTCAGTTCCGCTATATGAAATTGATGAAATAGATCCATTTAAAGCCAATACAAAGGGAACTGTCTTATTCAAATCTTCTAAACCAATTCTAATGGCTTCCTTAGTTTCTTGGGTACTACAGTCGTAGTGAAACTTTGTTAGCCTTCTGTCCAGATTTTTAATATTCACGCTTCCATCTTGCTTTAAATTCTCAATTATATTGAGAGTATCTTTTATGGTATTTCTTATTTCTGCATATGAAGTTCCAGTTCTATTAATTACAAGATTTAAATTCTTGTGTACATCGTCGCTTTGTTTAAACACTCCACTTATATTGACTTTTTCAGATAACAGATGTGTTGATATAAATCCGGTTCCAAACTTTCCTGTTTTCTCTTCGCTATCATTTTCCTTAGAAGATATTTGGGTTATTAAATCCACTAAATTCTCATATGTGAATGGAACTCCGTCATGAGAGAATTCTAAACCATTATCAATTGATATATTGATGTTTATTTCTCCACCTTTGGGAGTGCAATCAGATGCATTTTGTATTAACTCCCAAACCCATCTTCTTCTCATGATTTCCTTCTGTTCTGGAGCTTGTCCTCTCAGCTTTTTCATTTCTGACCATATTGTATTTGCTCCAGCATCAAATACCTTTTCAAGTAAAATCTCACTCATTATTTATTTTCTCCTATATCTAAAAGATTTACATATTCGACAACTCTATTTATCCACCAACATCAATCGTTCCACGGGCGGATCTATCAACTATTACAGCAGTTTTTGTTCCCAAACAGTTCTGCTTTGTTCACTTGGCACCGCAATTACAAGCAATTTCCTTGGCCTTGTCATGCCAACATAGGCTATTCTTAACTCCTCATCATCGAATGTATTTAAGCCGCGGGAGAGCATCGTTCTATAAAATGACCCTTGCGCACCCTTTTCCTTTAATATGAGTAAGACAGCATCAAAAGTCTCTCCTTTAACCGTATGGACAGTGCCTACTCTAAATCTTGCAGAGCTATCTTCTGCAATTTTGAATAATTCATCAAAATTGCAGTCCACACAATTAGGTTGTAAATTCATTCTTATAGGCATATTGTTTCCCCGGAGAATATCCGACGCCTGTTTTACCCATTCAATAATGCTTCCGGTCGGAGAAGGTAAACATCTCAGTATATGCATTATTTCTTTCCTATGATGAATAAAGCCCCGTGTAGAAATCCAACTTTCAAGATCATTTGTGGAGCAGTAACTTTTATTATGCAATCCTTTGTATAGTGCTATTTCGATCAGACGAAAGGCTTCATAAACATTTCCCTTTTCGGCCAGGTATTTACTTTTTGCCAGATCCCTAACGTAATATTTACCTACTAACCACGGATACTCAACTCGTTCAGGCTGAGTGAAAATTAAGTTTTGTATGGACTTGCTTCTATAAATAACAGCAACCTGTTCATAGTTTATCTCAATTCGATGCTGTTCACATAAACGATGAAAGTATTCAAGTGTTCGTTGAATGTTGTCCTGTTCATAACAAATAATCTCTGGGATATGTTCAAAATCCTTAACGGCCTCAGTAACCGCGGCTGAAGGATTCGTACGTGATGTAAGTTTATACGTTACTTTACAAATGTTTTGAGAGCTTCTTCTATTTTCATCTAAAATGACAGAGTTCTCTTCCCATTCTCTAAATTTATTGATAAAAAGATCTGGCCGGGCGTCATTCCATTCAAAAATAGCTTGATCCGGGTCCCCAACTAACATTACATTCTCAAGACCATTTTCAATTAATTTGTTGATAACCCCCATCTGTATCTCGGACGTATCCTGTGCCTCGTCAATAATTAGTTCTGGGAATCTCATCGCAACGGAACGAGCAATATTCGGATACTTATCAAGGAGCTTTAATGAGAAGTAATTAGCATCAGCTTGCGTTGCGTACCCTTGCTTCCAAAACTTAATTTTTGTCTCACGCAATCTATTCACATGTCCGCTCTCAGAACCATCTTTATTTCTCCATTTGAAATGAAATCTTGTCAGATCTGTTGTGGTTGATATAACACCATCCGTAATTGAAAAACTCGTGCAATCAAAGTATTGATCATAATCACGATCATAGTTTCCGCCAGACCATGTGCCATGTGGTTCACCAACAAGGATAGGCCGCTTTCCGCAACCCATTATTAAATGTCCAAAAGGCAAGAATATAAATTTATTAATAAAACTATCCAACGTTCCAAGATGATGGGGATAATTTATTGTTATCCCTAAGTTCTGAACAAGCATTTTCCGAATTTCATGCCATGCCACGTTTGTAAAGGATAGTACTGCTATTCCCCTGCTGGGTAGCTGCCAGTTACTTAGCTTATGAGCCAATCTTGCTGCTGTTGTATATGTTTTTCCACTTCCAGGACAAGCTTTAACTGCAAACAATCCATTCTTGTCAAACACAATTGTACGTTGAATGTGCGAAAGACTATCAAACATCGGGCTCACCCTTAATAACCCAATTTATTGACCGCTTTATATAGTCTGGAACTACAAACTGTCTTCTGGCTGTTTCATCGTTCTCAAGTTTTAAAGCAAGCCGATGAGCCAATTCTGATTTTGCTTTATTACTCTCCACTTTACTCAGGAAGCTGCGTGCAAAATCGGAGCTTGTGTCCCCAGATATCCTTGAGGCTGATGTAGGATGCATTTCCGTATAAATGCTCAATAATAAATCTTTATTATAGTCACTAGCCATAATTAGCTCGTATTCAAACGTTACAGTTGAAGTTTCGACATGTAGCAGGCCGCGCTTTAGATCTAAAGCATTTTGTGCCCTAGAAGAGATCTCCTCTGTCGCACTGTCCCTATCGTCATCAGTAATAATCACACTACGTATACTTAATCTCTTGCTTTCATCGTTCGAATTAAATAGTCTTCCAAAGTGTTCAAAAGCAACTCCGTTAACAATAACTATTTCGATCCCCATTTTATCCAAATCATATTCATTTCCCATGATTTTCGAAAACTTCTGCAGCAAAAGCGCTTCTGAAATACCTTCGACAAAAATAACTCCATTTGAAAAAAATAACTGTGATTTAGTTACATCAAGAAACTTACCAAGATATTTTTTGTTATCATCAGACAACTCCGAATTTGCTAAGGAATATGTGGATACATTATTGTCTTGGCATTGAACCACGATCAACGAATCAAGGTCCGCTCTAGCTGTAATTGTCGGTGAATGTGAAGTAATAAAGATTTGAAACCCTATCGAATCTAATTTGCTTAGATAATTAAAATAAATACTCTGTAATTGCGGGTGCAGGTGTGCCTCCGGTTCTTCAATTAGTAACGCAATGTATGAATCAGGTTCTAAATGCTTACGATTCTTTAAGTCTCCCAAAACTGTTGCCATGTATAACAAATTATTATAACCGAGGCCATTTTGTTGAATATCAAAGTATTTTTGTTTGCTATAATCGCCTCCTAGAAGGTCTGAATCAAATACAGGAAGTATTACTCTTAAGCTATCAACAATTTTTCTGAATTCAAAAGGTAAAAATTCCACCTCCACTTTTTGCTTTTTGTTTGTTATAGAAGTCTCATCAAGATGCTCGTTAATCTTTTGTTTTCCCGTTTCTATAATACTATTCCAATCAGGATCTCCAGTTAACGCCCCCCTAAGTTTTAGTGTTAATTCATCCCGTTTTTCATCAGTAATAGGATTGCCATGAATATCCTCACGGAGATAAGAAAATAATTCACCTAATCTATTTCCACGAACTGGTCTAAGTTGCTGAGCTGCGTCTCTAAGGGCATCCAGATACACGAAAAGCAACAAATTTAAAACATCGGGTGTAATTTGTTGTCCCTCGTTGTCTCCTCCCCAAACGTTGTATCTGATTTTCTCAATGCCGTTCTTATCTTCTAAATAATATTTATAATGAATCTGTAAACATTGCTGAGTTCCATCCTCAGATTGGGACAATAAATCGATAAAAGTCCCGGTCTCTGCAGGGTCTTCTATCTTAAAAAGTAAGTGGAACTCAATTGCGTCAATATTTGCTTCAGGATCATGTCGGTTAATGTGAAAATCACTGCGCTTCACATATGTGTCTCTCATTTGTTTACCGTAGTTGAAGCAAATTCTAAGCGCATCAATTATCGCTGACTTACCGGCATTATTTTCACCAATTAATATATTTAGTCCTTTACGAAAATCAATGCTGAGACTAGAGATATTTCTGAAATTTTTAATGTTCAAATTTTTCAAAAACATATTGATCCCCCATTGTAGTGTTTATGTGAAATCCCACTCAATTGATTTCATTTCATTTTCCTTCCAAAATATCCACTCATACAATTCGACAGAATATCCCAAATCCCTACCACTAGTACTAGAAACATATAACTAAGCTGATAAACAAAATGCAGCCCGTCTCCAGAAGGAGGTAGCTGCATTTTTTATACTTAAAGACAATGTATAAATTTGTTTCAAGGCCATTTGCAACTCTCCGGATTATTAAAAAACACTCGTGGGATCATCCGGATCATAAACATTTTTGGTAATTGGCTCATAAATATATACTTTTGGTCGACCGTCAGGAACGATGGATGGCTCATAAGCATCGAACAAAACTAAATTATAACCATAACTTTCACGACTGGATGAATAAATTATTCCTTTGAATCCTGCCTTGCGCGCACAATCAGCAATAAAAGTTGTAATAAAATATTGCGGTCTCCATTTGCTATTTCTATCTAGGACTTTCTCAAATATGCAACGAGATACAAGCAATGCATACATTACATCACTATTTGACTGACCAATATTATCCCAATCATGTCGTAAATCCAAAATGTCATTGATACTGTCTGTTTGTGAATACGATTGTATCCATATTAATTTCGAATCGTTGGGATTATCTAATGTCTCCACCATAGCTAATTTCTCACTATCAGCAATATAAAGCACACTTTGTCCAGGATGATGAAACCTTCCTCCGGAGGATAAACCGATTCCTGGGGCGTGAAGATCTTTTGAATCAAATACATCAGGGCGATCAACAACTCTTGCTCTAGACCATTTACTTGGAGTAACTGTTACAGATTCTGCCCTTCTTTGAACAACTTCTTTATAAATCTTCCTACCCATTGGATGATCAAGTGCCAGGGATGGATAATCTTCAATATGTTTTCTAAACCCCTCAATCTTATCGGCATATTGCTTTAAAATTCGATTGTAACGCTCTTCTTCAGCGATTCGATATCTATCCTCTGTTCCAACGGTTCCATAGCGTTCTATACTAGAAGAGCCACAGTTTGGACAATGCAAATGTTCAGCAATATCATCACGGTACTTTTCAGGGCAATTGACGCTATCCATAATCTCATCAACAGTGGTTTTTTCTCCATGAATCCAAACATAATCGCCACCATCATACGGTTGGCAAGTTACGCAATATTTCAATAACACCTGCACCTTCTCACGATATCTTTCCGCTGCTTTATTTAGATCCGGTAGAAAATCTGAATAATCCACGCACTTTGCCTCCTCTTTAACCTAATTCCCCAGTGGATCACGGGCAGGACAAATAGACTTTATTAGTGTTTACAATTTTTAGGTGATATAGGAGGCAAATGGCTTAAAAGCCATTCTGTATCGTTAGTCATTAACCAAACATAAAGACTTTGATACTTCTCCTTTAGTCCAGTACGTGATAAGTGGGGATGCTCGTTCCTAATCGCTAAAAACTCATCCCTTCTTTGTTCCAATGATTTGTTTAATGTTCTTTTCCTTCTCTGATTATTTAACATTTTTCGGATACCAGGCTGGTATTTTTTCAGCCAGAGAAAATCATGAGTGTGCAGCCATGTGTAATTACTTCCACATAATTTTCTAAGTTCCTTCGGTGTAGCCTTTGGGTACTCTCGATAAATTATCAAAAATTGATTTCTTCTTTCCTCTAATGAGTATCTAGGATACTTCAATCCATTTCGTTCTATGGGGGGTGGCAAGTGTTGCTCAAACCATTCACTGTCATTAGTACGTAACCAAGTATAATTGCTTAAATTCAGTCGTTGAAGCTCTCCTCTAGAAATGTCAGGATAGTTTTTGCGTAGCTCTAGGAACTCCTCTCTTCTTTGTTCAAGTGTGACCCGCTGTTTCTTTTCCTGGCGCAATCTAATTGGTGGTTGATTTAATGAAAACCATTCGTTATCGTGTAACTTAAGCCAAGTATAATTAGAACTCTCCAGTTCTTTAAGTTCAGATCTTGTGGCATGAGGATATTTAATCAAAAGCTTAAGAAATTGCTCCCTCCTTTCTTCTACAGTTCTTTTAGATCTTCGATTTGATCGCGGCGGCAGCTGTTTCAACATCCATTCCTTATCGTGAATAATCAACCATTCATAATTACTAGGATGGATCTGCTTCAACTCTTTTCTCGTTGCTTTAGGATGCTGCCGCAGAATTTCAAGAAACCCCTTCCTTCGATCTTCTAATCTTAGTCTTTCCCTTGTATATTTCACATTTCCTCGGAGCCACTCTACGTCATATGCTTGCATCCATTTAATGAGCTTAGGTTCGATTTTGGTGATTTCAGTTAGGGTAATCCCCGGGTTATCTCTAGCAATGTCAGTAACTCGATTTCTTTGCATTTGCTTCACAGCAAGCATCCGTGATTGATGGAGATTTATTTTTCCAAACCGTTCTTTTAATCTGAGTCTTAAAAAAACAGTGCCTACACCAAGTTCTTGTGTCATTTCGCTTAAATAAACAATATCATTATTTAGTAACTCTTCGAATTTTGCATCCCATAGTTGCCCGGTTTGCGGAATCAAATCATACTGGTAGATATCCTCCTGTTTTTTATCCGGTCCTAATCTTGAATATGTGAACTCGCATTCTGTACATTTAAATATCCCCCGAGGCTTCGCAAAGTGTCTTGTATTCTTGAGTTCAACTGAGTCAACAACTTTTTCTGTGAATTTCGAACATATTTTATTTAAGCAGGGCCAAGGCCCATTTCCAAAAGGAGTGTACTTAATGCTCCGGGATAAGAAATTTTCGATAGTCCCCCCGAAAAACAGTATAAGCAAAAGCACATAGAGAGGATGGATAGTCGTCTCCCTTTTCCAAAAAATCTTGTTAATTCCCCTTATCGCTTCTCCCTGAATTGAAACTCCGATAAGATCTAATAATGATACGGGAAATCTTTTTATGAAATCAGGAAACAGTTTTTCATACAAAATCTTAGTTGATTCTACATTTTGATACTCCTTTATCTTTGCATAATCAAGAAATTTCTTATGAACATCCTTACGGAAAAAATGTCGATCTGACGTGAGTAAAAAGTTGTTTTCCTGCGCGATAAGCAACAAATCTTCGTTATTATTTTCTGCAATAAGTTCTAACGAATGCCCTTTGTTACAGTGCATCGGGGTTATGATTAATTCCTGATTTGAACCGCTGGTAAACGGTTCGCTGCAAATTGGGCATTCAGTTAATAACCAAACGTTATGCTTATAGCATACTTTTGAACCCGGTAAGTGGTGCGCTCTGTGCCAATAGGGCTCTCCGTACTTGGAGATGTCCTCTTTTGCACATAAAGGACAAAGATAAAGTCGTGCAACATTGCTCTTATCTTGATTTAGTCCAAGATATGCCGAAGGATTAGCTCTACTGCTTCCATGCAGCATAGCATCAAATAGCCCTTTTCTCTTTTCCTCGGACAAAAACCTTGCGTAGTATGGAAATAACGTGTGCTTCGTAGCCAGTTCGTTCGCACTTAAACCTATTTTATAGTTTCTTGAAAAGTATTCCAGCCTAGTAGGCCATAAAACGTGGATTGTCTTTTCAACATTACCAAAGAGCTTATTCGTTGTTTTCCTTACTGTTTCATTTCCATTAAAAAAGTGTATCCGTGAACAGAGACTATAAACCAGTTCATCCGGATATGGTCGCACTCCGAGCACTTCTTTCACCTAATCCCGATATCATTATGCTGAAATAGTATCTTGAAAGTTATAGAAAGCCTCTTGTATTTTGCTAATCAAATAGTGTTCTACATTTTCCGTTTTGACAACCCGAATTCCGGCTTCGCGCAAAATCCTCCATTTAACCGGTCTTTGACCTTGCCGTTTGATATTGCTGACTGCCCAATCAATTTTTCGAATTTGATGTTGCTCTTCCGTTTCCAAATTGATTTTCAAGAGGCCCTTTGTAATAGGCAGCTTATTAAGATGTTGCTCTAATAAGGCAAGCTTCCCGATAGAACGACCAATTTTGGAAAGCGTTATCCTCAAAGGCTTGTTCTGCCCCATACGTAGCTTTATAAGTGCTTGATTTATTTCCTGAGTGATCTCCTTGTCGCGTTGCTTCCAATTTACTCGTAGTTTTCTTTGTGGTTGTTTGTGGAAACTGGGCAAGGAAGAAAGGAGCCACTCCCTATCATGTCTGTATAGCCAGCTATAGTCTTTTGCATTTGCCTTCCTAAAACATTCGTAGCTTTGAAAATCATGGATGTTATGCAGGAGACGTTTTCTTCTGATATCACGTTCTTTGCTCCTGTGAAGCGAGGCTTCATCTTGTTGTTCTTGTTTTTTCTTTACATAGAGATTAACGGTCCTCGAGTCTACATCTAAAGCTCTTGCAATTGATCTGATGCTGCCACCTTTCTGAAGAAGACTGTCAGCTTTAGCTTTCCAGTAATGACCGAAGTCTTTAACTCTTCCATAAGAAAAAGTATCCTCGACAGCCAGATCAGGTCCCCGCCGCGAGTAATTAAACCCGCATAATTCGCATTTAAACGAGCCAACCGGATTATTGGTATCCGTACAACGGGTGACCATTACCTTCTTGATTGTACCCTTTTTGTAATGGTCGGCTATTTTGTTTAAGCAGGGCCAGGGCCCATTGCCAAAAGGAGCCTTATCTGTCCAAGGAGACAACCTTTCAATCCCACACCAAAGAAATTCTATAACTAACGCATGCAATAATGGATGAAAGGAATGCCGCGGCTTCCTCAGCATGGTCGACAACCAATTGTTTGGCCCAACAGGTTTTGGTACACCGAGCTTTTTAAGAATATCGGGTGAAAACAAAGAAAGAAATTGTGAGCAAACCTCTCTCTGTTTAATCCGCCCCCCTACTGTACAAAAATTCATTTGAGCAAGTCGGTTAATGTACAGGTACCTGAGATCTGACGGAATTTCCCCCTCCAAACTTGCCTTAAATAAAGCTACTATTCCCTTCGATATTTTCAGCAATGTTTCATCCTTATTATTGGCAACCTGGGCTGAAAGATCATGACCCTGACTACAAAATAAGGGGCATATGGACAAATCCTTTGCATTGTTAGCTGAAACCGGTTCATTGCAAATTAAACATTGGGTAAGCAGCTCACATTGGTGAATATGACAAAGCAAGTTGCCTGGCAATTGATGCTCTCTATGCCAATAGGGCTCACCATACTTCCGGCTGTCTTCCTTAAGGCAACTAGGGCATAGCCGAAGCAATTCACTTACCTTTACAACACTAGCCATTACTCCGGATGTTTGATGAACGCTTCCCCCACGACCCTCGAGCATATGTTTGCTGATCGAATCAATTTGTTTTTCCGATAAAAAAGGCCTGTAAAATGGAAAAATCGTATTGCCCTGAAGCACTTCATCAGCAGAAACATGAATAATACTTAGAATAGGACGAATTGTTGTTGGCAGATCCACTGATGTTTTTTTATGATCTAAACCATAGATTTTTCTTCTCGAGGGCTTAATACCACTATGGCCATGCAGATGATGGTATCTTGCCACTAAACTTACAAGAAGCTCGTCCGGGTATGCTCTCATAATACCTCCAATCATAGACCAAGTCTGGACCGCACATCTTGAACATGGCCTGCCTTTTTTATCAAATGATACAATGTTGCGTTCTTTTCTTTCTCCTTAGAAATTAGAACGGCGAGCAGTCCATTAGGTTTATATTTCACTTGTTGTGGTTTGGAACCTTTCTGTGACTTTTTAGGATCTTCATCGGTTACTGGCATCTTCACTTCACTCTTATTTGCGAAGGCTGCTTGAAATGCCGCTCGTTTCCAATGGTTTACATCACCTACCTTAGTTTCAGCAGCTGCAGACTTCGCAATTTCTTCTGGAAAATTAGCATCCATTAACCAATGAACGATTTCTTGCAACTGCTCATCCTGGCCTTGTTCATATAAAACCTCTTCCAAATCAATACCGCATGAATCAGCATAGACTTGCTTATCCTCTTTTGTAACGACCGTTGCGGGGTCATAGCTCATGAAGATATCCAGATATTTGAGCATCTCCTTTTGCTTTCCACTGCGAAGAGCATCTAACGGTGGCTGTAAGAGTTGAAATTGATCTTGGGCCACAGAATGAATCACCGAGGGTGTGATTAATTCATCAACACCAATAACTCTTTTTTGAGACTCCTTAAAAATTTTTATTACAAGGTCTGGAATGCCTTGGGATTCGAAATAGAGAGCATCTTCAATCTCAGGGGTTAATTCTGCTTTTTTCAAAGTCCATTGATGACCCCAAATGTACTTTAATAGGGTTTTCCAGTCCTTATCTTTCCTATCTAGTCGGTCCCAGTCGACACTTCCTTGGGCCGTAATCCTCTTAATGTTCCGGAATTCCTTGGTAAACAGATGGCGGGCTTTAGGTGTCCCAATTAATACTATAGGAACACCAATCGTATTAATAAGGGTGTTAAAGAAATTCAGCATAATTGCCGCTCCACCGGATTTAACCTCATGCAAATACTGTATTTCGTCGATCACCAACACTCCAAGATGGTGCTTCAATGCGAGCGAAGACATCACTCGTATTAACTCATCCGTCTTGTAATCGACGTAATCTTTATAATCTAACCCTCCCATCAGTTCCCCGATTTCCTCGATAAAGTTGAGACAAAGTTGTTTTATTGTTCCAGTCACTGGACAGTCGATTTTCATCCATACCAACTGTCTTTCTTCGTACTGTTCATGAATGATAATTTGGGGGTAAATATCCAGGATTTTTGATATTCCCGTGCTTTTACCTGCTCCAGAAATACCGATAATTCCTAAACCCGAAGATGTTGGCAATGGGACATGGTACGTTTTCCTCTCCAATTCAGCTATTTCAGGCTTTTTGAAAGACAACATCGCGTTTCTCATGCGGCGAACATGATCTGCATTTGTTATATTTCGAGACAGGTATCCTTGCCTGATGAAAATGGAAAGTTTTTGTTCTACCTCAAGATGTTTGTTCAAGGGAATGACGAAGGTAGAGAGTCGCTCCACACAGTGCTTGCGCTTACTGGCTGAAAGCTGTAACTCCTCATGTTTAAACTTTTTGAGCACTTTTATCTTCTTGGCGGCCTCCATAGTGTCCAAAATCTCAGGAAGGGCTTCGATCATTGGGAAGTCCTTGTAATCTTCAATGCCTGTTTCTTTGTACTCCGCAAATTCTATTCTACCCCGTAAAGGTTTCCTAGCCTTCAAGGTTAATCCTCCTCTTCTAGAGCCAGCCATAACAAATCCGTATTATCTTTTGGCGGCACATAGCCTGGCATTGTTTCCGTTTTTGGGAAGGGGATTACATTATCGGATTCTGTCTGTTTGTTTATGCCATTTTCCAACCCCCAACTTCTCTTTTCTCGTTCTTCCTGTTTGGCATTATTTCGATTTTGTTTAACATCCTTAACCTGAACGCTTCCGTCACCCGTATTGTTCGAGGTGACCTTAGCAGACTTAACTGTTCTTTGAAACTTATTTATCAGATTTATTTTTGCTTCAGTATTTTCTGACTTCCCTTTTCGGGCCATTCTTGCTTCATACGATATAATGTCAAGTTCTTCTTCCCACCTAACCTCCATTTTGCGAGCAACAAACTTCTCATTCTGCTCGCTTAATCTATAACATTCTTCGAACGAACCGTCCTCATGCCGCAAAAACAATCTTGATGTATCACGAGGATCAAAGGAGTACTCGACATCAAATTTCTCACCATTCCTTGCCCGAAAACGCCAGCTCTCCTGTTCTGCAGTGACGCACGTATAAAGCTCTCTGTTAAACTTTATACCACTTGCGGTAAACCGACTTTTCCGAGACGGGAGCAAATTCATTCGAAGTTCATCTCTGCTAACAAAACTGAGGGAGCCGAGGCTATTTTTCCTTCCCCAATGCCAAAGCTCAATCGGGATTGGCTCGACAGCATCAGTGACCATTGCATCGTTTCTTTTATATGTGGTCATATAATGTTTGTTGTGATATCTCACGTATTCGATCAAAATGGTCTCAAATTCATGGATATCTAATAGACCCTCCATTTTGGGACCTTCATCTCCACGTTCGCGCATACGTTCTAAGATACCACCCGGTGTCCACCTGACGTAGATTTCATTACTGACATCGAATTGTTTCTCGACAAAAGGTTTCCAGTCCGGACGATACGCAGGAAGATGTTCTAACTTTACATTTAAAGTTTTTATAAGATGAGCCGGCTTATTGCCAACGTATTCTCCACGATCCGTTGTCAAACGTTCAGGAAGTCCAAACGATGGCCACTCATCAGGAGAAATATCGATGCCAAATCGTTTACAATACTCCACTTTGTCAGAAGCTGCATTCTCCAAAGCAAGAGCCGCCCCTATCCAACTGGGTCCCTCCAAACCAACATATAATCCTGCGATTAAACGACTGAATACATCTACCACAAAATAAATCACTGGCCTGCCTATCAACCAATTTCTATTTTTACGGTTTACCAAATAAACATTTCCTATAGTTGCATCAATTTGATAGAGAGAGCCGGGGCCAAATGCTTGCCCATCAAACGTACCTTCTATTGCCCTAAACTTTAAATTAACTTTCCTCTGGCCATATCGTTTCCGACTTTCTTCATTAACATCACGTTCTTTTCGGTACCAGTAATAAAACTGGCGAAATGTCGGTCTTTCATGCTCCGGTTTTAAAATAATTCCTTGTTCGGCATCAATACCTGCTTTATAATAGGCTCCAAGCATTAACTCATAAACTTCGTATAATGTCTTCTTGTCCCTTTTGTTGTACCAACGTTGAATGGCTTTTCTGAAATGATCCCTTTTGATTTGTTCTGTAATATTTTTGCCGGCAAGTGCAGGATCTAATTCTGAGTCTTTGTTGGGTCTACCTAATTTCTTTCCAAGCCCGTCTCGTGTTTTCCCCTTCCCACCGCATTTCGGGAAATCTGGCAACAGGGTATTAAGTGTCATCCCTCTTTGCCAATACTTTCTCAGATTGTTTCTGATCAACGTTTTTGAAACATTGTACTTTTCACTAATTTCATCAATAATAATTCCACGAAGCCTCTTTTTAAAGATATCGGTAGCATTTTTGCCCGTAACAACTTCCTCCAAATATCCCCATATCTTATCGCGTATCGCCTTATCCTTTTCTTTTAATTTGGTATCGGGAAGCAGCACTCTTGGGATCACATACTCTGTAAATTGAATGTTCCCTTCGAGGATTTCATTCTCGATGATAGCGCGATCGTGAACTTCGGGCTGTGCCGTTTCATTTTGGATGTCAATCGTAACTATGACTTTGTTATTCAGCCAAAGCACTCGTAATAAAGTTGGTTCTACATCCACCAGATCCTTTGCCTCATCCAGATGCGGCCAAGCTTCTAGTATGCTGTTTCGATAAATATCAATTTGCATAACTTCTTAGTCCTTCCTTTTCCCCCGATGCTTTTATCTGAATAATTTGAAGTGGCACATTGAAATCGATAGGCTGCTCCATATTAACGATCCACTTCTTCGTAATGATTAAGTGCCGCGCAATTGTTAAGCTGTTCCCTGGTAATAGTCCTAACTTGTCGTCGACTTCATTCGTAATATCGGTTAACTTACGAAGTCTTTTCATAATTTGTGGTTCCATTAATCTTTTTACTTTTGCAATAGTGCTTTCAGTAATTTGATATTTTGAGAGATCATATACACTATGAACTTGCTCCACATTCTTGGCATATGTCACCGGAACATCTTTATCCGTGATGAGTTCCCAGATCACTCCGCGTCGTTCCCAATAAATGCGCTCAATCTCCATCTTCTCGACTTCCCTTGCCGTGATTTTCTTAAATGGCTTAAAGGAAACCGCAACTTCAGATCCATCAACTAATTTAACCAAAAAGTCGGTAGTGATCACTTTCAATTCATTTGTACTAGGTTCGATTGGGTGCTCGACATCCAAAATTCTTGCAATCTCAATCGTCTCCTCAATATTATCAAGTTGTGAATCAAGCAATGGAAACTGCTCCCTTACATCAGTTACCAAGTCTGACCAGTCTAATAATAAAAAATAAAAGTATTCCCACTCCGATAAAAACAAATGTTCACGTCCGTTCTTAACTCCTTTTGGCCTGAAAGTCTTTCCAATTGACGATACTTGCTTTGCAGTGAACCATGGAATATAGTTCTCACCTTCTCCTTGTCCCCTACCTTGCTTTACCCATCTTTGAATTTTTGTTTGAATCGTTCTGATCGACACTATTTGATCATTCCTTTCATTTTTAACATCCATATAACAAATAACTGACCAATCGACATATATATTAAAACGAAAATTATGGGAAATAAATGACTAGGTTTGTATTCATTTCTATATTCAGTTCTATATTCAGTTCTATATTCAGTTCTATTCGGTTTCAACTATTAAAAAAAGTTCCGGGTAAATCCGGAACTTAAGCCGATGGGGAAATCTTATGATGTTAGGAACTTCTTCTTTTCATCATCAAATGAAGAGTATGAAGTTGCCCCTCAAGTTCCTCGATTATCCATTCCAATTTCCTCATGTATTCCATCATATCTTGTTCAGTTCCCTGAGTAATAAACCCAGGAACCCCTTTTTTCTGTACCTCAATGATTTTTTCGAAGTCCTCACTTCTTCTCTTCATGAGAGGGCCCATTCGGGTCTTCCTATATTTCTCTATTAGATTCTTGCATCTTCCCCAAACATCCAAATTAATTTGTAAATGTATTAATTTGTAGTAATGATCGCAATCCTGTGTAAACGGATAATCATAATATTTTTTGTTTCTTTCAATACTTAATCGGTATGTTTCTACAATCCTTTTAACCTCATTCAACAACTCTTCCAAATTAAGTCCCCCAAGGTTTCGTTTTATCTTAATCCAGTCTTTTCTCTGGATCTTTTTTTATGTATTCGTCTCAATTCTTGCTTAAGGTTTTGAATGCTACGAAAATAGTTCTCTAGCTTGGAACCTTTATATTCATGTAGGATTATCATGCGGCAACATTCCATTTCAACTTCTGTGGGAATGTAAACTCTCTCTATCGAATTCGGATGATATACAACTTGAATGGTCCACTCGCCGAAAATATGAGCAAACTCAAACCACCTCTCTCTAATCGCTCTTTCGCAGCTATAATGGTTGTCCTGAAACTTAATGCCCTTTGACGTTACCAAAGCTTGACCAAGGAATAATGACGTGTTTTGCATATATACACCTCATTCAACGTATTTGTCTCTATCATTGACCTATTACGATAAAAATATACTATATTTATATTAAAATATCGGATAACACGATATTTACTGCAACAATATTACAAAACAATCAGAAGCACACTATAGTTTAAGGAGTTTGAAATTGTGAAAGAGTACGGAATTAGCAAAGTAAAGAACACCTTACAAAAAGGAGATAAAATGCGAGGGGATAACTAGAAATGCAATTCGCTGCTTGTCATTCAGAAATATTATTAAATCAAAAATGAATTTATGGTTTCAAAACCTGCGCCTGCGGCAAGATTTCTATTGACAGCAGTCTTAAAACGCTCTCATCCTCCAGGTCATTATACAAATTGGTTTGAGGAGCTTTCTGAATGGAAAAGCCCTGGTTTCGTTAAGTGCTTTCAGAAGGGGCATTTTGCGTAAGAAACAATAAATGGCGAGCCACTGCGACCCAAATAGGCTCACAACGCTTCGCCAAAGAAAGATCCTTTCAACATTTCCGATTACATACGAAATCATAAAACATACTATCAAGTGCGGTTTAGTTTGATGGTAAAACTCATTATCCTATCCCCAGTCATCAGTAAGATTCAATACTCTTTTACAGATATCGCATTGAACCTCGATAACTAACCCAATACCCGTTGGAATGAATTTGTATATAAACTTAGCCCCGGCCACATCAACTGCTCTACAGGAGTCCCACTCCCGTATTCTGTTCTCCATTCCTTCGGTTATTTCGAATACCATTCTAACCCCTCTTTATTATTTAATTATCGTCATCCTTCATAAATCCATCTATTTTCCTGCCCAAACGGTAAATTAAGAACATCAAAAAACCGATCGCTATCGCTTCAACGGCACTACCCCATTCATGATTTATTATAAAACCTACGCCTAGTCCCAGCATTATTACAGTAAATACCTTGAAAGATGGATTCTCAAGCTTATCTAACCACCGCTTCATTAGCAAACCACCTCTTCAAAACGTCAGATCCCGATTTCACCTTACTCCTTACTATTTCCCCTACTCGATACTTTAATATCACGAAGGCAGCGGAATAACCCGTTTTTTTAATGATCCATGTTTACCATACTTACTGAGCGATATTCGCCACTTTGCTCAATTATTAATGCATTTAGATATTTCCCAAATTTGATGCCCCCATCGATGCCAATCATTTGTCTACCAAACCACGGTGTAAAATTATCCTCATTCCCATGTAACTGAGAACAAGCCTCGTGCCCAAAGATAACCGTTTTACTTATTGGCAGTGAGCCGTCCTTTCGATAAAATCGCCCGCGAATCCAACGAAAATTTCTTCGAGATGTTAATTTCCAATCATTCTGTTTAGGATCAATCCCCGCATGCACATAAATATGGTTATCATCTTCATAATAGCTGGGCAAGTTTCGTAAAAAGCAAATTTCATGTGAGTATTTTTGTTGAATATAATTCCGTGTTTCCGATTCGTTCTTTTCCCACTGGAATAGTGGACAAAATGACCGAATAGTTTGTAAGCCCCCGATATGATGGCTTCTATATCTAAATCGGGGGTATTCGTCGCCATCTAGCCATCGAATAAACATCTCATCATGATTACCGCCAATTATCCGGACATTTGAATTTTTGCTCATTAGTTGGATCATTCTTACAACTTCTAGTGATGCTGGCCCCCCGTCTACATAATCGCCCAGTAAGACAAGTTGATCATTAGAGAGACTGTAACTAACATTTATCAGCAATGATACAAAGGTTTGATAATATCCGTGGATATCGGAAATTACAATTGTTCTCAATTAACCACTTCCTTACTACTGAATGGTCCTTCTTTTGTATCGCCTCGGAATGATACTTGGCTAAGCCACGAGATTACTGCGATTTCATTGGGCTTTCCAGAGTTATCTCCTCACACCATATCATGTCCATTTATTTTTTGCGGAGTTATTCATTTCTCATCTATGAAGAAAGATTAAAAGAAGGAAACTACTCGTTATCTTAAAAGCAAAGTATTTCATCGTTCACGAAAAACTATTGCGCCATGAAGATTCGGTTTTTAATTCTATTCCTTTTTCGTGATCGCGCTTACCAAGAAACTCATCTTCTCTAGCTGTAATCGGATCATACCAATCAGCTTTCTTCTTTGCCCAGTCGATCCATTTTAAATCTTCCCCTGACAAATTACGGAACGATTCCAAGGTTGCAACAAATGCCCTGATCTTGCACGCCACCGCGTAATCCTGTGCCATATTTGTCAATGCAACTGTGCGCTCAACTTCAATCATGTATTTTTTTCGGCGTTCTTCTCGTAATCTCTCTGATTCTTCACGTTTACGACGCTCTTCTTCACGGGTTTCTCGCTCTTTTCGAATAATTTCAGATGATTCATACATCTCGATCAGAAGAATTCCTAATTGGTCTTCCACAATGGAAGATTTGGTATCACGAAATCTTTTATTTTGAATATGATTTATATTGATGCACAGCTGCCCGTTAAACATATAATCATATTTGCGTAAATTCGGTTTAGAAGCCCATGAGTACCGTATTTTATCTTCCTCATATTTACGAAGCTGATTTTCTTCTGCCTTTGTTATAACGTGATTGACTTTGTCCTGCATTTCATATATCTCTAGAGATAGCGATTCATTCCGGATAATAAATGTGAGAGATTCCGTCACAGAGCCTCCCAGCTGTTCTATAACATGAATTAGTGCCCCAAGGATTCTGTAAACACGCGGAAGCGTATCTTTCGAAATCACGCCTGCTAAAAATGGAGGGCTAGACTTGTATGAGTTGTAGTTTTGACGGCTTCTTTGAGCACCGACCTCTTTATTATCGTTCTTGTTCCAATCACTTACAACGTTCTTATGTGCTGCAATTTTAGGGTGTGTCTTAACCTTTTCATGCGGGATCTGTAATTGACTCGCTGCATCAAATACCTTGTTCCTTTCATTCTCGTCGAGGAATGCCAACTTATCTAAGAAGCTATTGTGAGCGGCTTCAGAACAAGAACGATTGCCGATATTTTTTTCAGTTTTGCTTGATTTGGAAAGTGATAATGTCGCAGCATCTAATCCTGCTTCTAAGACGTCTTCTCCCCCAAGATTATTCTGAATAATATCAGCATTGTTTAGTGCGTCCCCATCCTGCTGCCTGATCTCAGGTGCCGCCTCTGGAATTGTTGCCATACCCTTATTAGTATTCTTAACTCTTATACGCGGCGATTTCGCACGAGGAATAGAGACTTCATGTAATGTTGAGTCTGGAAGAGGTGGTTTCGATACCGACTTTCCGAAATTTAATTTCGTCCAATACCCTGATGGAGGTATGGGCACATTTGCATCTTTACAAAGCTTATATATGATGCCGTACGATGTACCATATTTCCTAGCAACACCAGCAAGCGATATTTCCCACACCTCGTTATAGATCTGCTCGCGAGACAGGACTTGAGGTTGTTCCTCGGCCATCATTAAGACCTCCTTCTCAATTTGAAAGGACTTTTTCAAGATAATTTTCTGGTCAGATTTGTAAGCTTCAGATACCGCTTTTTGAAAATGTTTTAGTAACGCCATCCTATTCGTTTCTTTCGTTCAATAAAAAAACTAGATCTTTCTTCGTTTGCTCAAACTGCGAAACGATCGTCTCCAGATTCTTCTCTATGCTTTGAACTTGATTGATTCTACAATGCTTATACGTAATTATGATTAGTCGTTCAGCAATAATGTGATAGCTCCAACTTTCGGAGCAACGATCCTCATTATGAATTGCAAACCTTATCGGCAGGCGCTCATTTCTCATGCCGATACTTACAGCCCTTGGAGCGATGCCATTAGTTTTTGTAATGTTTCGATAAATGTTGAGGTTTTCCTGTCCTTTTACTGTTCATCAATAAAACATGCGTCCATTTTCGGTGTCACTCTTACCTAAATGCGAATCACGATAAAAGGCATCCATGGATCAGGATGCCTGGGTTAAAACTCAAATATTAATATCCACGATTTCTTGCTCAATTTTTCGCTTATAGTTAAGAATTAAGGCAATCACATCATGAAACATAGCGAATTCACCTTTTCCTAACAATGCGCTTATTTTTTGCATGTACGTCTCTGTAATTGGGCTACCGTGCTCAACAAACTTCAAATATGTGTTTGGGTCCATATAAATCGGAGTAAATAAAATACCCGTATCCTCACACAATCTTTTATAAATGTGCATCCCACCTAGGTCGATATCTCCCCAATGAAAGAAATTAACCCCCACTTCATGGTTCTTTACATAATCACTTATCGATAATAATAGCGTTCGCCTAGCGCTGTTATGAAACCCACCCAGATAGACAACAAGGTGGTCCAATTGGTTATTGTGGCAATACTCAACATAATCATAATAAGAAGTTTCATTTTCGATTGTAACTATCGCCTTAACATTTAACGATTCCGTACAACGGATGCCTAAATTCTCGGGATGAATCCCTATGCCAAATCTATCCGCCGCGAAGTCAATCTTTCCGTAATCGGTTTGAATCACCCATTTCCCAAATATCTTAACCATTAACGGTTTTGCCGAAACCCCGTAGGATTCTAGAATATCCTTTTCGTCCAGGCCCTCTTTGTCCGGAGAAACGTACTTCTTGATTACATTAATAATTCTTTTTTCATAAGTCTCAAATTCTTTTGAATCGTTATACAAATAAATACTCCATTTGCGCTTTGTAATCTCTTTGTCATTCAGAAAAAGCTGATTCAAACCATATAATGCTCTACTTGTCTCATCTTCAGATTTCAAAGAAAAGATTGAAGGCAATGAATTTAAACTTCTTATATTTTGTAGCATTTCATCATAAAAAGTGTAAAGTTCGCGCGGCGCATCTTTCATTAATTTTAAACAGATATCTTCCATCTTTCTGTACTGTTCTGATTTGGACTTTCTCCCCAATACAGCCATAATGTTAGGAACTGCTACTTCATTCAATGTAAGTCTTTTTAGTTCCTCACCTCTACTGTATTTCTCCCAGTCGCAAATCAAGTAACCAGCTTTTTCGAGCTCAATACAGTCTAAATTAAATTCCTTTCTAAAATTACTCTCACTTACATGAAAATAATCAGGAAATTCTTTTTCGTTTATCCCGATCTTTACACGTTGTTTCGCTTTTTCATTTGTGCCGTAACCACTTCGATTCTCTAACTTGTCTATTAACTTATGGAGTAGTTGTTTCTGTTGTTCTGTAAGCATCTTGTTCCTCCGCATTAAAACTGAATGGGGCAACAAAACTATGGTAATTATCTTTTAATACTACGAAAGTGTTTTCCATATGCATTGAATACATATGAACACTTCCAGTTGGTGTAACGATTATCGGTTGAAACCCACAGCTTTTAATGAATTTAATCGCCTCTGCAACCCTTTCCGCATCCATACGGTTAAATGCTTCATCGAGAATTACTAAGCGGAAGGTGTCAGTCTTTCTAAATAACTGATACGTGTAATAGAATGATGCCAAAATAGCAACGTAAAAAGGGACTTGCGTTTCCCCACCGGATTTTTCCAAGGCAACTTTAGAATATTCAATGGTGTTTCCTTGGCTATCCTTTACACTTAGTTCGAACTCCAGATAACTTCTGTAATCTAAGAGCTCGTGATAATCTTGCAACTCTCTCGAATGAATAATGGTAACAAACAAATTGTCTATTAAATCCTTATATTCTTCCTGAAAAGAGTAGCTAAATATTGATGCCCCAATAAGGTTAGGGTCCTTTAGCATCTTATAATACTGCATCATTTCATTATCGTTCCGCGCCCCAATCGTAAATCGATACTGGTCCGTTCCAAACTTCATGTCTTTTAACGAGCGGTTCAAAGCATTAAAATCCTCTTCTGCACGCTCAATTTGCTCCTTGAGTTTAGCAATAAAGTCTTCTTTAAATGATTGTTGAGCCAATTCTTTGGCTTCAGCTGCTTTCTCTTTATAATCGATTATCTTTTCATTCTCTAGATAAGATTGACGACTATTATATTTATCATTATCTTCTTCTTTAGCATCATAGCCTATATCAAATTCATGGTTGTAATTGTTTCGTTCTACTATTATATCTCCCCAGAGTTTTCCCTTGTCCCCTTTTAATAACTCTACTTTACTAAGGGCGTTTTTCTTTATTAGGTTAAATGGATGTTTACGTAATTCTTCACTCCAAGCTGCTTCTAAATCACTCACTTTATACGCATCTTGTCCCTTTTCATACTCATAAAGGGATTGAGTAGCCGCCGCCAGATTGTTTTGCCAATCAATTAATGCGGTCCGATTATCTTGTATCCGGTTTTTAATAATTGCTTCTTCAGCCGATTTCGCTGTCGAATCTTCATTAATAGATTGGGCTTCACCCTTTTTACGATTAATTATCTCGTTCAACTGATCTACTTCCGACATGTCAATAGCCATCAGTTTTTGATTCAATTCGTTAACCTGAATGGATAATGATTCTAGATTTTGCACTTTACTCGCTTCACTTTTCATTTGAGCGAATTTATCATGCTTGTTGGAACTAAAACTACGCAAAATAATAAAATCTTTAATTTGATTTACGAGCGTTTCGACATGCTCCGCTAATGTTTTTCTCTCCAATCTCTTAATTTTCAGTTGAGCTTCAATAGCATCTTTACCGATGTACGGAACTTCATACCTTTCCTTGGGTATTTGCCTGGCGGTAAAGTTTGAGTAAGTCATGCAAGTTGATGTAATAGTTCTTGAATGATTCTTGAGATCGGAAACATCTTTAACTTTCATTATCGAACCCATAAGCTGATTTGCATAATCTAGAGCATATGAAATGCTTGAAGTAATTTCTTCTGCGAGGCTCCCAGGCTGAGCTGCCGGCTTTTTCAATACCAACTTATCAGTATTTACAAGACCTACTCTCTCAATTTTATGACTAAACTTCATTCTCTCGTAAATCTCAAGAGCTTGCCCGAAGTAACCTGGCGGCACCAAAATATCGAACTTTTGGGTGTGTAAATATCCTTCAATCGCATTTCTCCATTCATCATTCACAACATCAATTACTTCACAAAAGATGTCTACCCTTACTTGCTCGTTCTTGTTTGAAACCAAATGCTCCTCAAGAAGACGTTTTAATTTCATTGAAGGTGACTGTTCTGATAATATATTCTTATTTTCAAGTTGATTTATGGTTCTATCCAACTCGCCAAGGGCTAGCTTCACATTGTTCTGCTCGTTTTCCATGTTGAAAAGATGTTGATTTAACCATTGATACGCGTCACTCCACTTTGTTGACAAGACTGAGTTATTTTGCGGAAAAGCATTACTCTCTATAAATTCCTCCAAAGCGTGCTTTATCTCTAATACAGAATGAGTAAGTTCTATTGGCGCGTCTGAATGATGTAGTAAATGCTCTAACTTACTCAATTCCCTGATTTCTATTTTTGAACTGTTTTTCAACTCCACCAACAGGTTTTCGAGTTCTGCAATGTTCGAAGTGAGTAAATCGATCTGTGAGCGCAGGTTATCAGCCTTAATTGCTGATTTATGCGCCCCTACCTCTTTGTATAACTCACCGATTTCTTCATCAAGCTTCAAATAACTGTTTTTTAACGAATCAATTTTACGCAAGCAATCATTCTGACGTTCAATATCCAAACTTATATCCGAATTAAGTCTCCTGATTTGTTCATTTGAGGCTTCTACATCATGCTTCTTGACTAGGTAGTCATTTAGTACAATCCCTTTTGTTATTTCTTCATACTTCTCAAAAAGTGTATTTATTTTACTTAGCCAGGTAATCTCATTCTCTGCTCGAACAATCAGCCGGCTAAGCTCTTCCATACGCTCCATAAAATCGCGCATTCTAGAAACATCTACTGGTTCCTCGTCTAGAATATAGTCATACACAAAGCTTCTGAGATTAGTGATTGGTGAGAAAGCTATCCCTTTAGGTAATAACATAAAAAAAGAATCTTTAATATTGCCAAGAGTCGTTTTTAAATCGCTTTTATACCCTTCCAAGTCATTATGAAAGGGTTTATGAGAAATGTTATTTTTCTTTAATTCTCGGAAGAATTCTTCTTTGGTCTTTGGAGTACGTCCGTTTATAAAAAGATCATCATACAGCGGAACTTTCGGAATGATAAAGAAAGAATGAGTTTCAGTCTGCGTACTATGTTGATAATCAAAAACCGCTCCAACTAAGTATGGGATCTCTCCTTTATTTGTTTGATGAACGATTTCAATAACGATGTAAGAAGTAAAATCAGTATTTCTCAAAAAGTCTTTCTCAACCGTTCCTACTTTCCCTCGAAGGTAGGACAACAATGAACGCTCTGTTTTATGTTCATGAGCTGATGCATTAAACTTAATCTTTCGGAGATCTCCCAAAAAGATAATTTGAAGGGCATCTATTATCGTTGATTTACCTGCACCGGTATCTCCAGTTATAACGGTCGGTAGACCATCGAAATCTATTGTCTCGTTTGTAAAATAATGAAAGTTAATCAGCTTCACTTTCATCAGTTTCCTCATTTTCTACATCTCCTTTATCTTTTGACCTCTGTTGTAGTTTTGCGCAAAATTCTTCTATTGCCTGAATAGTAGTGACTATTGTTATCGTCGGGTAAATTACTAAAATACCTTCCGGGTTGTCATAGCCGCCTTGAACCAGTTTAACTATAGAATGGTTTTCAAAAATTCGAAGTACTTTCTTCATCGTGTCTTTTGTTGGCAAACGTTTTGAAACTTGAAGCGCTACATATTTATCCTGCAACTCTTGAATTGATACTGTGATTTGGGGAGCTAGTGATAGTTCCTGCAACTTCTCATCGTACAAGTGCCGCAAAATGTAGAGGAACAGTGTCTCTTCAATTGTTAAATGCATTCTATTCTTATCTAGAATGCTTGACACTGCCACTATTCGGTATTCTCGATGTAGCGATACTTTCCAACCACCAATATTCAAATACTCCTTTATCAGCTCATGATATTTATCAGCAAATCTATATAATCGTGTATCATCATCATTGTGGTAAACTAAGTATGTTTGTGCTAACAAACGGTTTATCGTTAGCGCAAAATCCTCTTTTTCTTTTTCAGTTAAACTCTCGTACTTTTTCATCCATTCCATATTATCGTCCTTCTTTCAACTTTACCTTCATATTGGGTATCTTACCTACGGATACGTTAACCAGTTTCTCAGGACTATTTTCCATTTCAATTTGGTATACTGAATTTTTCGAAGTACTCCTTACAACGGTGTATAAAGCATTAAGCCAATCTTCTGAGTTCTCCATTGGAAAATCAGACATATGGATATCGCGCCTACTCCTAAGCAATGTTTTAACAAAATCGTTCATTTGTTCTACTGCTTTAACTTCTTTGGTACGTTCCCTTAATTCTTTTAACTTTTGCCTTTTCTTTTCTTCATCAATTTCAATAACATCAAGCGGAGTTTGAGTGATTTTAAGATTTGCACTTCTCACGACGGATGGACTTTTAATGTCCATTATTTCCTGTTGGAATAGCTGTATGTATTTTGAAAAATCTGCTGATAGCTCCTTCTTGCCTTTCCCGTTCTTAATCAAACTGCTTAAAAACCTTAGAATTGAACCAATTTGAGCTGCTAGATTTCCAGAGTTATTATAAAGAAGGGACACCCTTCGTTCAGCTGCCCTTACGTATTTCTGATTCCGAGAATCAATTTCATTTTCGAGCTCAGATACATTTCGAAATGATGATGAGATAAATTCTAACCAATTATCAATGGTTTGGACTGCCTCTTGGGTCGATTTTGCCATTCGGTCATTTACCATTAATTGAGCCTGTTCTTCAATAACCATTCGATTGTACAGCATATCTTCTGCGCGGCGGATTATTTGCGTCCGATATTTTGATATATGCTCAGATGTCTTTAGACGATAGAAATGGGTATCCAGGATACGTTCTTTATAAACAACAAATAAATGGTGGAGCAGCTCGTTAATGCTTGTAGAAGCTAACATATCCTCCATATATCGTTTAATATTATGATTTAATTCACGAAGTCCATTTAACAATGCATCTGTCGTTTCGAAGGCTTGTTGAATTGCAATATACCTATATCCCTCCGAACCAGTTAAGTTTTGAAATATGGAAAGGACTTGTCCACGAAACTCCATTTGATACCCCAGAGCAATTTTCTCAAAAGTATCCAAAATTCGAATCGCATAATCAGGAATAATTACCTTATAGGACCAGTCAGGTTGCTGTTCAAGCTCAATCCAACCGTGCTCAATAAATTTGTTCAAGAAGTGAAAAGCTAGGACCCGAGTTTCTTTAGGCAAAGGGGTACCCGAATCACTTTCCTCGTCACCTTCAAGGGTTGTTACTGGATGTGTTTCAAGATATTCGACAAAATAATCTATTATTACGTCGCGTTCAATGACGTAAATACTGCTTTTATATTGTTGATAAATTAAAAACAATAAGTCTGTGTGGAGGTGCTTCAATCTCGTAGAAAGGATTGAAAAAAAGTTATCGGGTATTCGTTCAAAAATATTCAAGTAATTTCACCGCCATTCGGCACATTTTAAAATATTTAATAAAATACTGACCTACACGTCTCAGTCTTTTCACTTAAAGAAAAACCGCAGGCTTAGAACCTACGGCTTCCCTCGCTACGCCTCAATTGGCCAATCCTTATATTTCTCTTTTGCCTGTTCAATGATCGCATTCGTCAAAAACCGCAACTGCTCGCCCTTAATCTTCTCCCGAATGAGTACCATCTTCACGGCGTTACTGACCTTTGCCAGAACATCTGCACGGTGGGAATTCGTCCAGTCGATTTGGAACTCCTTCTTCATAGCTGCGACCACTTTGCGAATTAAGCCTGCAATAAATTCATTGGAGAAAGCTTCATTACCCATATTCTCGATGATAAAGTAAAAGGCCATTTCTTCATCGGATAACCCAAGCTCCTCTTTCTTCTTACGCTCCTCATCCATTCTTTTCTTTGCTTCGACCATCATTTGTGCAACGGCCGTTGCCGTTATGACACGGTTATGGTAGTCATTGATCGTCTTCTCCAGTAATTTACTCAACTCTTTACCAAGCGTGTTTTTCTGCTTAACTAGGTAGAAGATTTCTTCCTCTAAAAGCTTCTGAAGCAGTTTCAGACGCAGATCAACGTGCGGTTTTTGCTCAAAGTCGGCTAGGAAAGCTTCATCTAAAATTGAAATGTCTGGCTTCTCCAAACCCGCTTTCTCGAACAAATCGACAGCTTCTTCACGAGCGCCGATACTGCGGTCGATTAATTTTTTCAGTTCTTCCTGGATATTCTTTGGCTGGCCGTCCGGGCCGCCAACGATTTTGAACTTCTTGATTTGAATCGCAGCAATTTCATAGAGCAGCACCTCATTCGCGTGCGGCATTACGGCAGGCAAATGCTTCACTAGTTGATAAGCTTTATCTAATTTGGCCTGCGCATTCAGGTAAGTGTCCTCGTCTGGTCCCATCAAAAAACCCACGAAGTCCGCTATCCAATCCTCACGCTCAACCTTCGGTTTTGCCCGCCAATCGGTAATGTCGATGCCTGATAGGATGAAGGCACGAACCGCTTCAAGCGCTTCGAAGAAAATTGGTACTGCCTCTTCCTCGATATCTCCGGCTGGCTTTCCTTTACCGCCACCTTGCGTATAGCGATGTGTCGCCTCTTTCAGTGCTTCGGCGATGCCGATGTAATCGACAACAACGCCGCCTGTTTTGCCAGGATAGACGCGGTTGACGCGAGCGATTGCCTGGATTAGGCCGTGACCCTTAACTGGCTTATCGACGTACAAGTAAGTTAGCGGCGGAATGTCTGTGCCCGTGAGCCACATATCCCGCACGATAACGAACTTGAGAGGGTCGTTCGGGTCTCGCAGCTTTGCTTTTACACTCTCCTGCTCTTCCTTGGACTTGATATGGGCGAACTCGCTACCTGGCTGCTTTTCGCGCCAACTTGGCGGGTCCTTGTCGATGTCGCCGGTCATGACAATTTCGATCGGTGGACACCCTTCCACCTTCTGCATTTTTTCATAAAGCCTAACGCAAATTTCGCGGCTCATGCAAACGATCATGCCCTTTGCCTCGAGGGAAGCCGCCTTTTTGAAATGTCCTACAATATCTTTGGCAAGTGTCTCCAACCGCTCGGACGTACCGACAACCTTTTCCAGAGCTGCCCATTTAGTGCGATGTTCATCCCATTTTCCATCCCCGACCTGGTTGACAATTTGTTTGAATTCCTCGTCGAGACCCGCATTCTCGAGATCAAGCGGTATCAGGCGGGATTCATAATAGATCCGAAGCGTTGCACCGTCCAACGTGGCTTGCTGCATGTCGTAGATGTGAATGACGTTCCCGAACAATTCAAACGTGTTACGGTCCGCAAATGTGATTGGCGTACCCGTAAATCCGACGTGTGAAGCATTCGGCAAGGCACGACGGAGATTGCCGGCAAAACCGTCAAAACTGTACTGGGTGCGATGCGCTTCGTCGGAAACGACAATAATATTCCGACGCTCAGAGCAAACTGGAAACTCACCTTCTCCATCTTTCAAACGGAACTTCTCAATGGTCGAAAAAATAATTTGGCCGGCTTCGTTGCGCAACAGTTCGCGCAACTCGTTGGCATTCTCTGCATGATGAACGTTACCGACCAAGGACGCCCCCTGAAGGAATGTCTCGTGTAATTGACCGTCGAGATCTGCACGATCCACTTGGATGACAATCGTCGGGTTATCCATCTCCGGGTGCCGCGACAGAATCCCTGAGAAGAACAACATAGAAAGCGATTTGCCCGAGCCGGTGGCATGCCATAGGACACCAATCTTCCGGTCTCCTTCCGGTCGAGTTGCTCGAACGGCATGTTCAACGGCAAACCGAACGCCAAAATATTGGTGATATTTAGCGCCGATCTTGATTGCTTCCTTGTTGCCATCTTTCATAAACACGATGAAGTTGCGGATATAGTCGAGCAGTCGTTCCTTTGGGAACATACCCTGGATGAGCGTCCGCATCGTGTTCGTGATATTGTTGTCGACTTCCTTGCCATCGATGGATTTCCATGCGGCATAAAACTCGTACGGTGCTCCCGGAATTCCATGGAGCGTCAAGATACCATCGGAGATGACCGCAAAAGCGTTGTAATTAAATAGTTGCGCGATGTCATAGGTGTAGTTTGTGATTTGATTGTAGGCATACTCAATCGTCGCCTGTTCGCTGTACGGACTTTTCAGTTCGAACACCACCAGCGGCAGCCCATTCACGTATATGATAAGATCTGGCCGCCGCGCCATCTTCCCTTCGATCGAAAATTGGTTTACCACAAGAAAGTTATTCGTATGCGGCTCGTCCCAGTTGACCGGGTATACATGGTGAAACACTTGCTCGCCTTTCTCCTCGTAGGAAAAGTCAATGCCCTTCACCAGCATCTCATGAAACCTCTGGTTGCGCTGAAGCAATGTCACCCCATCAAGATCGGCAAAACGCGAAACTAACGCAGGGATATGCTGCGCCGGAATCCCAGGGTATGTTTTCTTGATAAACTCTTCAAGGCGGTCCCGAAGTACGACCTCATTAAGTGACGAACGACCGAACAGGTTCATCGCATGGGTATATTCGTAACCGATGGCCTGTAGACGGCCGATCGTCGCTTCTTCAAAATCCGTTTCGTACAGACCGTTAGCCACCGGCTAACACCTCCTCGACTTGTTCTTCGGCTGCCTTCACCTCGATTTCCCCAGAGAGAAGGCGGGGAAGTAGGTAGTCTCTTGTTTCAGTCAATGTCTCTGTTTCTATCGTAAGTGATTCAATTTGAGAAAAGAATGGATCTATACGGGCACCAAATTCGATCACTTTTTCTGATTCAAATATAGGAAGGGCTTTGAAGTTTGATCGATTTACCTCTAGAAAAGTGCTGCCGTTTGAGATAGACCTGATTTTCTCCATATTACTTTTCAACCACAGAAATAAATAACTGGCAGGGAATTTTTCGTTTGGAACAAGAACGATAAATCCTTGATTCGTTGATGCCGGTTCTCTATTTATCGCTATAACACCAATTGTTGCCCTGCTCGTCATCATAACCGAATATGGAGGAAACAGTTTAGCTGAACTTTCGTTCAATCCCTTTTCAGTTATACCTTTCGCTGATTTGGTTATGAAGACAGACCTTGACGCTGTTAAGTCTGTCGGAGAAAACCAATTTATAGTGCCATTGGCCCAGTATTCATTGACTTTTGTGCTGGGTGTTCCTCCCCCAAGAACTTTTACTTCACTACCTATGCTCGTTACGTTAAAACAAGCTGGGATTTGTCCGAACTCCTCCGATTCCAAAAACTCTCCGTCCTGAAAAGGCCCAAAATCCACAAACCAATGCTTATACAACGCCATCGCCATCTGTTCCAGCGTTTCATTCATCCGGCGGTTCAGTTCGATTTTGTCGTCGAGAGCGCAAAGAATGTCAGCAATTTTTACTTGTACAGAGTACTCTGGGAGTCTTATTGGTACAGATCGAAGTATCTCGGTATTTAAGTTGGGCATAGTTGTACCAACCGCATTCGCAAAAACATAATCAATGGATTCCGGAAGATCCAAAAAATAGGATACATATCTCGGGTCTACTTCCGGGTTGTTGAATCGAATAAATAAGCAGCCGGTGCCACATAACCATCCTTCTTCATTGGATGTAACGTAGGCGTGTCTGCCAATATCTCCACGTCGAGAGTAGACAATATCTCCTGAACGAAGTTGATATTTTGCAAGCCGTGCATGATCAGCCTCATTTACCCGGGCTATACCAATCGGATTTACCGTGTTTCGACCTATATTGACCGGCATCACAACAGGTATGCCTTCATCGACATAATCAGAAGCATGTAATTGGCTCCCGAAAGGGCCAGTCTGCACCAATCCACCATGCTCATCGCATAGTTCACCTATACGTATGATTTTCCAGGAACCCATTACAGCAATCCCTCCAAATTCTTTACAATTCGCTGCTGTAATGCGTTTGAGGAGTTGAACTGCTCCTGCAACCGTGCCATCAACTCCGACATCTTGTCCTCGAAAGGAACATCATCTGATTCCGTTTCTTCGGTACCCACATAGATTCCAGGTGTCAACTTGTAGTCCCTACCTTGGATCTCTTCAATAGTCGCCGACTTGCAAAAACCTTCAATGCTATCAAATTTACTGTCCGTAATTCGGAAACTATGGTATACAGCCGCAATCTCTGCAATATCACCTTGCGCCAATGCCCTCTGCTTCCGACTCACCATGATACCCTTTTTGCGGGCATCAATAAATAGCACTTCGTTCTTCCGCCCCCGGTACCCCTTTTCCCCATTCCGGTTCTTGCTCAAGAAGAAAAGGCAGCAAGGAATGCCAGTCGTAAAGAACAACTTCTCCGGCAATTGAACGATGCAATCGATGTAGCCTTCGTCCACCAATTTCTGACGAACATCTTTTTCGCCGGAATTGTTCGTGGTCATTGCCCCGTTAGCCATAACAAAGCCAGCTGTTCCCCCATCTTTCAGATGATACAGGAAATGCTGCATCCACATATAGTTTGCGTTACCGTCGGTCACTGCCTTATCGTAGTCAATGATCAGTCGTGGATCGTTCTTCTGAATTTTTTCCGTTCCCCACTGCTTCATGTTGAATGGAGGATTAGCAATTACGAAATCGAATTGCTGGTCTTTATATTGATCGTTAAGGAGTGAATCGCCTAGCCGAATGTCGGCATTAATGCCGTGCATAAGAACGTTCATTTTCCCAAGACGTACTGTAAGGTCAACACTTTCCTGACCATAGAAAGAGAGCGCATGTTTGTTTTGAGCATAACGTTGGGATTGCACGAACATGCCTCCCGAGCCGCAAGCAGGGTCCAACACCGTCCCCGATTCCGGCTCCAACATTGCAACGAGCAGTTCGACTATGGAACTCGGCGTGAAGAACTGACCGCCGCGGTTTCCTTCGCTCGATGCGAAGTTACCGATGAAATACTCGAATACGCGCCCTAACACGTCAACTGCATCATCGCTTGATGAACTGAATGTGTCGCGAGAGAAAATCTCAATTAGAGAAGCCAGGTTTTCGACTGGTAGTTGTGTGGCCTGGTAGATACGCGGCAAAACTCCAACCAGATCCTCGTTCTCGGCCTCAATCAACTTCATGGCGTTATCGAGAATCTCTTTGATGTTCGGCTGCTTCGCATTTTTCATGATGTAAGACCAATGCGCTTCCTCGGGCAACACGTAAACGCGCTCGGCAATATATTGATCGCGGTCTTCCAAAATCTCGCGAACGATTTCTGCATCATTGAAATACATTGGGCTGTTGGGGTCATTCAAGTGCTTCTCCAATTCCTTGCGACGTTTGTCGTAGCGCAAAGAAAGGTAGCGCAAGAAGATAAGCGGTAGTACAATGTGCTTATAATCAGCTGGTGCGACCGTTGCACGCATTCGGTTAGCGGCTTCAAAAAGATCCTTCTCAAAGTTTATATCTGCTTTCGGTGATGCCATGTTGATTTTCCCCTCTTATATAAAATAATTCCTTTATTTTATCTCATTGCACAGACAACATCATGTCATAGAACAGATGTTTGAATGTAGTTAGTTCTATATTACTAAATTCTACGAAAAGCGACATCAATCCTGCTAGAAATCTCAGAGAATTATGGGTTTCCATAATGCGAAAAAGCAATCTTTCCGTTCTGATGGGTATCGAATCGAAGAGAAGGGTGCAGGGGCTGATCGCGATATATTTCTCAAATAGGGTCAATTGATGAAGTTTATCGCTTTTCGAGTGGTTCGGCGAGGCTGTCAACAAGGCTTATACACACGTCTAATCTATCTACGGCGCACAGAAAAAACATCGGATCATCAATGTTCTCATAATCAAGCGCGTCATTCAGAGAGAGTCATTTTGATTCTCCCTGTTCTTTTTAACCATGTCTGGTCAGATTGGCGAACATCGTCAGATTCCCCCGTCAACTTCTGGACATTATGCGTTTGCACTAACAGTAACGGTCAATTTTTATCTTCATGAATTGGGTAATTTCTTCTTTGTCATAATCTTTTAAACTCCTATACAAATTAACTAACTCAATTTCTGTTTCATCAAGCGAAACATTAAATAATGCTTTCTCCTCACTAGCCTCAAGAAGAGTATCTCCAACAAGCAGCCACTGTAAGTTTGTATTAAAAACTTTGTGTATGGATAGAATGGTCTCCAGTGATGGATTATATTTGCCCTGCTCTAATTCACTTAATGTTGCTTGAGAAATCCCAATTAAGTTTGAAAATTCATTCTGATTTAATCGGTTTATTTTACGAATGATTCTAATACGATCCCCTACGCTTGCTTGCAAGTTACCTCTCTCCTTTCGAATTGAAAAATGTCCCGACGAAAATAATCATCGGGACATTTAAGGGAGTAATATTCATTTCCACCAACTCATCACATTAGAACAAAACTTTATTGGTAATTATTTTTCAGAACAACACTTTATTGTTCGGAACAATACTTTATTGTAATGAGTCAGTCTACAAAATCCCCCGTCTTCCCCTACTCCACCGTCACACTTTTCGCCAAATTCCGCGGCTTATCCACATCATGCCCCAGTGCAAGCGAAGCGTAATAGCTCAGCAGCTGCAGTGGCACAACCGACAGCGCTGGAGCCAGAAGCGGGTGAGTTTGCGGTATGGCAAACGTTTCGTCTACAGCCTTCGCGAGCTCGTCGTTGCCTTCCATATGAATGCCGAACACTTGAGCGCCGCGTGCTTTAACTTCTTTGATATTGCTGACGGTTTTCTCAAACAGCGCTTCCTGTGTCGCCAGAGCGATGACCGGAATGCCGTCTTCGATCAGCGCCAGCGTACCATGCTTCAGTTCGCCTGCCGCGTACGCCTCGGAGTGAATGTACGAGATTTCCTTGAGCTTCAGCGAGCCTTCCAGCACGGTTGCATAGTCCAGTCCGCGGCCGATGAAAAACAGGTTGTGGTGCTTCGCGATTTGCTCAGCCACCTCGCGGATCGTCTCCGACTGGGTGAGCATATGCTCCACCTGCTTAGGCAGCTCCTGCATCGCGGCCAGCACTTCGTTGACAAAACCGGCTTCCACGGTTTCCAGCGTTTGCGCCAGATACAAGCCGAGCAGGTAAAAGGCGATCAGTTGCGAAGTGTACGCCTTCGTCGAAGCAACCGCAATCTCCGGACCGGCCCATGTGACGATCACATCGTCCGCTTCGCGGGCAACCGAGCTGCCAACCACGTTGGTAATCGCCAGTACACGCGCTCCGTTACGCTTGGCTTCGCGCAGCGCGGCCAATGTATCGGCCGTTTCACCAGATTGGCTCACGACAATCACCAGCGTCTGCGGCGTGATGATCGGCGAACGGTAACGGTATTCGGACGCTACATCCGCTTCGACCGGAATCCGCACCAGGCTTTCGATGACCGATTTGCCGACTAATCCGGCATGGTATGCCGTACCGCACGCAACAATATGGACATTGCGGATGTCCGCAAGCTGTTGAGCCGTCATACCGACTTCTGGCAGCAGCACCTTCTTGCCGGAAGCGTCAATTCTCGCGCCCATCGTATCCCGGTAAGCCTTCGGCTGCTCGTGAATTTCCTTCAACATAAAATGATCAAATCCGGCTTTTTCCGCCGTCATAATATCCCAATCGACATGGAATAATTCCCGGGAAATAAAATTCCCTTCCAATGTCATCAAAGTAACGTCGTCTTTTGTCAATAAAGCCATTTCGCCGTCGTTTAAAATGTATACGTTGCGTGTATGCTCCAAAATGGCCGGGATGTCAGAGCCGATAAAGTTTTCGCCTTCCCCAACGCCGATGATCAACGGGCTGGACAGACGAACTGCAACGAGCTTCTCCGGCTCATATTCGGTGAGCACGCCCAAGGCAAAAGCGCCTCTCATCCGCGTGACAGCCTGCTGCACCGCGCGAACAATGTCGCCGTCATACAAGCTGGCGATCAGATGTGAAATGACCTCTGTATCTGTTTCCGAGACAAAGATATGGCCTTGCTCCGTTAACTCTTCCTTCAACTGCATATAATTTTCGATAATGCCGTTGTGTACAACTGAAAACTTGGACGAGTTGTCCGTGTGCGGATGCGAGTTCAAATCCGACGGCTTGCCATGCGTCGCCCACCGGGTATGACCGATCCCGATGTTTCCGTGCAGCGGCGCTTCTTCAAGCTTGGACTCCAGCACGGCCAGACGCCCCTTGGACTTCTTGATCTGCAGCCCTTCTGTCGTATAGACGGCAACTCCGGCGGAGTCATAGCCGCGATACTCCAGCTTTCTTAACCCATCAATCAATATATGTTGTGAATTCCGTTTACCTACATAACCAACAATACCGCACATATTCATATCCTCCAATTGTCGAAAAGCCTGCCGACTCTTCCTGGAGAAACGCATATCCTATACAGGCGCCTAAGAAGCTCGCTTCGTGCTCCGTGCGCAAAGAAAGCTTCGCCTGCTTCATGCAGGCGCAATGATTTAATTGTCGACACGAAGCGGAAAAGCTCCTGCAGCTTGCGCTCTCACGAGGAAGCATTTGCCCTTGGCAACGAAGCTTTTCATTCGTTTTAGTTTTGATTCGCCATCCCGCTGAGCTTTTGTCTGCCCGGTCGCCCGGACAATTTGTTGCTCCGCTTACGGTTAGGATGATGACCGGAAGGTCCCCGCCGAATGTTTCGAACACCTTCACCTCGTCAACTGGGACAATCGTCTGCCGCCTTGCCTGCCTTGATGTGTTGTCTGAGGAATTGTTGAGAAGTCCACCTGCCCGACTTAATCGGTGCCGGTGACTTGAGACCGAATCACATCACAGTACAATGCCGCTAACGCTGCCGCCAGTTCTGGCGCTTGTCAAACGTCGCTAACCTCTGCCCACCCTTCCGTTTCCTAATTGACATAATCACATCTTATGCATTTTAAGGATAAAGCGCAACCCCTAATTTTCATTCCGTTTTCATTTCATTCCTTTGTCCCATTTCTCGCATCTGCTCCCATGCCGTTTCGACAAAAAATCCCTGAAACCGGCCGCGGCCCGTCCCAGGGATCGTTCGTTCAGCGTACGCTTCGGACCTATACAAGCTCCCGCTCGATGACGGCTGCAATCTGCTGCACGTAAGCATCGACGATCGCTTTATCCGGCCCCTCGGCCATTACCCGGATCAGAGATTCCGTACCTGACGGGCGCACCAGCACACGTCCGTTATCCCCGAGCTCAGCTTCGACCTTGGCGATTTCGGCGGCAACGGCTGCGTTATCCTTCAGCTTGCTTTTGTCGCCTACACGGACATTAACCAGCTTTTGCGGGAATTTACGCATAATTTTTTTCAACTCGCTCAGCGGCTGTCCTGCTTTGACCAGCGTATCCACGAGCAGCAGCGCCGTCAGGATGCCGTCACCTGTCGTATTATAGTCAAGCAGAATGACATGGCCGGACTGCTCGCCGCCCAGATTGTAGCCGCCCTTGCGCATTTCCTCCATCACATAGCGGTCGCCGACAGCCGTTTTGGCTGCCTTGAGCCCAACCGCTTCAATGCCCTTGAAAAAGCCGATATTGCTCATAACCGTCGTCACAATCGTCTGCTCGCGCAGCTTGCCCGCCTGATTCATCGCATGGCCGATAATGCTCAGAATAAAGTCGCCGTCGACCTCTTCGCCCTGCTCGTCAACGGCGATCAGCCGGTCCGCGTCTCCGTCAAAGGCAAGCCCGATGTGCGCCTGATGCTGAACGACCAGCCGCTGCAGCTCCTCCGGATGCGTCGAGCCGCACCGGTCATTGATATTGCGACCCGTCGGCTCCGCGCCGATCGTGATCACTTCCGCGCCCAGCTCCGCAAATACTTTTGGCGCCAGCTCATAAGCCGCTCCATGCGCACAGTCCAATACGACCCGGTAGCCCTGGAACGAAGAGCCTACCGTCTGCTTGATATAGTCAAGGTACGCATATTTTCCTTCGGCATTGTCGGTCACCGTCCCGATGTCTCCGCCTGTCGGACGCGGCAACTCGTCGATCCCGGCATCCATCAGCCGCTCGATCTCCAGCTCGGTCTCATCAGACAGCTTGAAGCCGTCCGCGCCGAAAAATTTGATTCCGTTATCCTCAACCGGATTATGGCTGGCCGAAATCATTACCCCGGCGTCCGCCTTCAGCGCGCGCGTCAAATAAGCAACCCCAGGCGTCGACAGCACGCCCAGTCGGACGACGTTGGCGCCGATGGACAGCAGACCGGCCACCAGTGCCGCCTCCAGCATCGGGCCGGAAATCCGCGTGTCCTGACCGATGACGACAACCGGCTTCTCCACCTGACCGGCCAGCACATAACCGCCGCAGCGGCCGATTTTATAAGCAAGCTCCGGCGTCAATTCCTGATTAGCGACTCCCCGTACGCCATCCGTTCCAAAATATTTCCCCATTTATCTTCTCTCCCCTATCGGTTAACCTTCCCATTTCTACGCGTTATCTGTGGACAAGTTGCACAGCATGACTTTCGCCAATGAGGCAAACTATTCTCATTATCCCTGATTCAATTCACACGGTCAAATGATGCGTTCATGATGATTCCCTATGGCCGTCCTTACAGACAAAACGGAAGGAGCAGGCCTCCTCCGGCCGTCCTTCCGTTACGCTTTGCGCTGCGATATTGCATAGCCGCATCAAAAGCTTGCTGCTCTCGACTTGGCAGCACTCCGCGGCTTCATGCTCAAGCCCTATCACGGCGTCGCTGCGGCAGGCGTCTCTCCCTCCGCCGCGGCCGGCTTGTCAGCCTTGGCGCTGATTTCGACGGTCGCCTTGAAATCCTGCGGACCGCCTTTTTTCACAAAGGTCGGCAAATTCCATGTCACGGACACCTCGTGCTTGCCCGGCGGCAGGTTGCTGACATCCAGAATCGCCTGCACATCCTGCGGCTTGAGCTTCTCGATAATCGACGGCGCGCCTTCCACCGTCAGGTTCAGCTGGCCGGACTCCGGCAGCACAACCTTTGTATTAAATCCGTCGTTCTGGCCAACGAAGGACAACGGGATCGCCTCCAGCGTCTTCGTTACCGAAGGAACGATGTACACGTTCACCGTCACCTTGTCCGGGTCGAGCTGCTTCACATTGTTGCGCGGCGGAATCGTCAGCGTGAACTCGGCGTCTTCCTTCAGCTCGCTCAGATTCACCTGCGGCCCTTCGTAAAATTCCATCCGGTCCAGCACGTTTTGCGGCCCGTACACCGTCACCTTGTCCGTACTCTGCCGGACCGAAGCCACAGCCAGCCCACGCGGCGGCTCGCCCACCAGCTTGACTTGCAGCGGCACCAGCGTGAAGGGGCTTGTAATCGGCACCTCGACATCGACGACAGCCGGATTGATGACCGCCGTTTCGATCAGCTTGCCGTCCTTGTCGAAAGCCTGGAGCGTTGCTTTTTTCGTCACCGCCGAAGTCGCCTTCTCCACATTGACATCGGCGCGTACCGAATCGACATCGTCATAGATGCGGCTAGGTACCGACACAGTCACCTGCTTAGGCTTGACAACAGGCTGGCCCGCCTTCAACCCGACGCCGGGAATACCCGTCACATTAATTGTCACCTGCATCGACTTGTTTTGCTTCTCATCGACAACTACCTTGACGTTGGAAGGCACAACCTTGGCCGTCACATTGCCGGGGATGCCAGAAGGGGTCACCGGCAGCACGTATTCGCCCTTCCCGACCTGGGACAAGTCCAGCTCCACCGACAAATTGCCGGTGCTGATCGCTTTCTTCAACGCAGCCTCCCGCCCGCTGAGCGATAAGGATACTTGAGCCGGTTCAATGGATTGGATAAAATATTTGTCGGTATCGTATAGGGGCACAATCGTCACATTGCCGATTTGCTGCTCGATCGTCTCCAGCCCATTAGAGCCGGAAACGGAGCCGCCAGCCGACCGTACGACCGCCCAGAGCATGACGCCGATAATAAGCGCGATCACCTTGACGACGTTCGTATTGCGCAGCCATTGATCCATTATCGACGCCCCCATTTCCACACGGAGCTGATTTTCGACTTCTCCTTAGGCTTGGGCTTGGCCTTCGGCTTCAGCTCCTCGAACAGCTTGGAGAGAAGCGCTTCTTCCTTCACATCACGCAAAATGTGACCGTTCATCGTCAGCGACACCTGGCCCGTTTCCTCCGACACAATGATACACATCGCATCCGACACCTCACTCATGCCGATCGCAGCGCGGTGGCGCGTCCCCAGCTCCTTGCTGATGAACGGATTTTCCGACAAAGGCAAATAGCAGCCAGCCGCCATCAGCTGATGCCGGCGCACGATGACTGCACCGTCATGCAACGGCGTGTTCGGCACGAAAATATTGATCAGCAGCTCCGAGCTGATGTGGGCTTCGAGCGCAATGCCTGATTCGATATAATCGTTCAGCCCTGTCTCCCGCTCAAAGACGATCAGAGCGCCGATTTTGCGCTGCGCCATATAATGCACGGCTTTCAGCAGCTCATTGATCTTGCGATTAATGTCCTGCTCCTCCTCGGAGGTCGAGCGGCTGAACAGCTTGCCTCGCCCAAGCTGCTCCAGCGCGCGCCGCAGCTCCGGCTGGAAAATAATGATGACGCCGACAAGTCCGAACGTAAACATCTGGTTCATCATCCACTGCAGCGTGTTCAGCTTGAACCAGGAGCTGAGCGCCCAAGTGACGAGCACGACGAGGATGCCTTTGAGCAGCTGGATCGCGCGAGTACCGCGGACAACAAGAATTAGCTTGTAAATGACGTAACTGACAATACATATATCAACGATATCCAAAACGCGAATGTTCGTATACCAGTCCATGATAGAAGCCCCCAGCCCTTACACGGGATGTTTGTCTCTGCAATTGCTTCCCTTCATCATACCATATTTACAACAAAAAACCCTCCCCTTTCGTAAGAAGGGAGGGAGGATGCTTCGTCCGTACGGTCCGGACCGCCTTACTTGGCGTCGGAAACCTTCGTCACCCAAGTATTCATCTTGTACCATAACCAGCTGAACGCTTCGTCGATCTGTGTAATTTGCCCCGAAATATGCGCCGTTGACGCATAATGCAGCGAGCCGTCGATGACCGTAATGTTGCCTTCGACCTCACCGTCGACCTGCAGCTTTCCGTTCTCAACGGTCAAGTCTCCTGCAACCTTGTGTCCGGCCGGAACAAACACCGTATCCCCTTTGATGACAACGGCTTGCAAGTCTGTTCCCTTCACGAGCAGTTCTCCGTCGCTATTCCATGTGGAAAGAAACGAGGACAGCATCATCAGGGCGAAAATTGCAGCTACCGAAGCCGCCGGATGCTTGCGGACATACCGGTAGAAGACGTTCCGTTGCTTGACTGGAGGCAGCGCCTGCATGACACGTTCAGTCAAGCCGTCAGGTACAGCGGGAACCGCCCACGCATGGACCAGCGCCTCGACCTTCTCGTACTGCCGCAGCCGCTGCCGACATTCCGCGCAAACGAGCAGATGCTCCTTCAAACGGACGGAATCGACGCCTTCAAGTCCGCCATCCAAATATTCGTGCAACAAAGGGAGGGCCTCCTTGCAATCCATCACGAGCCACTCCTTTCTCCTGTCTCCATAACTTGTCGTGGTATACCATACGCAGGAGCAAACCCGGCGTTTCAAAAAAAGCTAAAGGAGCTGCTCTAATTTTTTGCGCAAATATTCCCGTCCGCGATGCAGCCGCGTCTTGATCGTCGTAACAGGCATCGACAGCGCATCGCTGATCTCCTGCAAGGACAAGTCCTGCAAGTACCGCAGGATGACGACGGCCTTATATTTTTCGGGCAGCGCCTCGATGGATTCGCGAATCTGCGCCTGTGTTTCCGATAACGCGACCTGCTGGTCGGGCGGCCGGTCCGTGCTGGCCAATGTCGAATACCAGTCGCTGCCTTCGCCGTCGCTCATCTCCGCATCCAGCGAGTAACTGATCTTGCGCTTGCGCAGCCTGTCGATACAGAGATTGGTGCCGATCCGGTAAATCCAGGTGGAAAACTTCTGATGCTCGTCATAGCGTTCCAGATTCATATAGACCCGCAAAAACGTCTCCTGCACAATCTCCTCCGCCTCATGGCGATTATGCAGCATCCGGTAAGCGAGATGAAAAATTTTATCTTTATACAGCTCCACCAATTCGGCGAAAGCTCCACGGTCTCCGCTTCGGGCGAGCTTGGCGAGCCGGGTGTCCATGTGATTCACCAACCTACCTCCACTCCGAACGCCCCCGCTTGTGCCAAGCCGGGCTCCATTCAGATTTTACAGGCATGAACGCTTCGTTCTTGCTTCGCTAGCAGCGCCTGTTGTAGGAAAAGCATACCAAATCCTACCCCTTCCTGTACAGCCTGCGCCCAAAAGAACCGGACAATTGCGCCCGCGCGGAACAAGAGGACTCGCACCGGGGTAAACGAAAGCCGGGAGCCGCTGGTGTGAACCAGGTCTCCCGGCCGTATCCGGCGTCAAGCGGACGCCATGCCGCCCGCTATTCGGCAATCAGCCGGTGTTGCGAAGGCCGGCCGCAATGCCGTTGATCGTCAGCAGCACCTCGCGGAGCAGCAGCGGATCATCCTCGCCGCCGTCATCGCGTGAAGCGCGCAGCTCCGACAACAGATCCACCTGCATGTAGGACAGCGGATCGACATACGGATTGCGCAGCCGGATCGACTCCTGAATGACAGGAACATTGTCGAGAATTTCCTGCTGCCCGGTAATTTGAAGAATCAGCTCGGACGTTTTGCGGTACTCGTCTTCGATCAGCTGGTAAATACGGTTGGCGATTTTCTGATCCTTGATCATGCTGCCGTATTCCTTGGCGATCAGCAGGTCCGCTTTGGCCAGCGCCATCTGCAGGTTGTCGATCAGCCCGCGGAAAAACGACCAGTTGTTGTACATATCCTGCATGACAGCCAGATGCTCAGGGTTATCCTGGTAGTAGCTGCCCAGCCCCGTGCCAGCGGCATACCAGGCCGGCAGCAAATACCGGCATTGCGTCCACGCAAATACCCATGGAATCGCACGCAAATCCTCAAAGCGGTCGCTGTTTTTGCGCTTGGACGGGCGGGAGCCGATGTTCAGCTCGCCAATCTCCGGCAGCGGCGTCGACTCCTTGAAGAAGGTCATGAAGTCCTCGTCGCGGAAGATCAGGTCCTGATACTTCTGCTGCGCCCGCTCGGATATACCGCGCATAATGGTCTCGTACGTCTCCTCGGAGGCGTCCACCTGCGGATTACGCGCCCACAGCGCGCTTGTAATAAGCGCGGAGGTCGCTTGCTCCAGACTGCGGTAAGCGATGCCCTTGATCGAGTAACGGGAGGACAATACCTCGCCTTGCTCGGTAATTTTGATACCGCCGCCTACCGTATCGGCCGGCTGAGCAAGAATACTCCGGTTGAGCGGCATGCCGCCGCGACCGAGCGCGCCGCCGCGGCCATGGAAAAACTTCAGCCGCACATCGTATTGCTTCGCCGTCGCCGTAATGCTCCGCAGCGCCATCCGCAGCTCCCAGTTGGCCGTAATGACGCCGCCGTCCTTGTTGCTGTCGGAATAGCCGAGCATAATTTCCTGCAGATGGTTCGTGCTGTCCAGGCTGCGGCGATAGGCCGGAATCTGGTACAACGTCGCCATAATGTCCGGGGCGGCATGCAGATCGTCGATCGTCTCGAACAACGGCACCGACTGCAGCGTGCAGGTCACGGAGCCGTCCGCATGCTGCTGGTACAGCCCGGCTTCCTTCGCAAATACAAGCACCTCCAGCAAATCGCTGGCGCCTTGCGTCATGCTGATCAGGTAGCTGGAAATACAGCCGCGGCCAAATTCCTCCTGCGCCAGCTGAATGACCCGGTACACGTTCAGGCATTCCTGCGTGGACTCGCTGTACGTCGTGTAAGGCGATGTGATCGGACGCGGATCGTTCAGCAGCGAAGCCAGCAAACTGATCTTATCCGCTTCGTCCAGCTTCGCGTAGTTTTCCGTGATGCTCATACCTGCAAGCACTTCGGTCATCGCCGACTCATGCTCCTTGCTATGCTGGCGCACATCCAGCGACGCGAGATGGAAGCCGAACAGCTCCACCTGACGAATCAGCTTCTGTACGTAGGCATCCGCGATGTAGTCTGCGAAGTGATTGCGCAGGCTGCGCTCAATAATTTGCAGATCCGCCTTGAACTGCTCAGGGCTTATATATTTTTTCTTGTCACTGACGGAAGGATTGCCCGCATTGCGGATTTTCTCAAGCATAAACCGCATTTTGATCCGGTACGGCTCCTTCTCGTTGCGCCAGCTTTCATCCAGCGAAAGCCCGATGTTAGCGCGATCCTGCTCGATCGAATCCAGCAGCTCGGCTGTCACTTCCACGATATTTTTGCTGAAGCTCATATGGCCGACCAGCGCCTGCAGCTCTTCTTCGTACTTTACGAGCGCCAGCTTGCGGTGCATTTCGAGCGTTTCCCATGTAATGTCCGAGGTGACAGACGGGTTGCCGTCGCGGTCTCCGCCAATCCACGAGCCAAACTTCAGGAACGTCGGCACATGCCATTGCTCTTCCGGATAATATTTCAACAGACAGCGCTCCAGCTCCTGATACACCTGAGGCAGCACGTCAAACAACGTCTCGTCGAAGTAGTACAGCCCGTTGTTGACTTCGTCGATGACGGTTGGCTTCCGGTCGCGAAGCTCGTCCGTTTGCCAGAGGGTGATCACTTCGCCAAGCAGCTTCTCCTTCAGCTGTTCACGCTCGCGGAACGTCAGGTTCGGGTTGTCCAGCTCAGCGACATCCTGCGCGATCCGCTGGTGAATGTCCAGCACGGCACGGCGCGTAGCTTCTGTCGGGTGCGCCGTCATCACAAGCTCCAGCGAGATGCCGGAAATCATATCCTGAACCTCTGCCGAGGAAATGTTCAAGCTTTTCAGCTCGCGGATCACATCCTCGATCGAACCGGGCTGCACGCTTTCGCCCGCGGAACGCTCATAATCCCGTTTGCGGCGAATCCGGTGATTTTGCTCGGCGATATTAACAAGCTGGAAGTAAATAGCGAACGCCCGCACCACCTGATGGCGAATTTCCGGCGCAAGCCCTCCGACCGTTTCCTTCAGCTCCGCATACATCTCGCTTGTATACTGGGCGCGCAGCGTTTTACTCATTTCTCTGATTTTCTCTACAATGGTAAACAGCGAATTGCCGCCTTGGTGAATAAGCACTTCACCCAGAATATGTCCAAGAAACCGGACATCCCGGCGCAGCAAATTATTGGACGTGTTTTTGTTACTGATCGTACTTGAGTCCGACATGGTTCTCCTCCATCCATCTTCATGCAAATGTCATAGCCACTATTTTACCACATCCCCCGACGACGATGTACCCCATTTATGCGCTAAAGCGAAAAAAACATCTGGAGCTGATGTGAAGTGCCGCTGCTGAAAGGTACGGGCGACAATAAAAAGCGGCTTCTGACCGGAGCATTCTAAGGAAACAAACCCTGTTATCAACAGCTTTTGCCATCAACGCCGCGTTTAGCCTACATGGCTGACGTGCCGCTGCTTGACTTTCGGGCAAAGTCTGTCAGGATTCAGCCTTCCTCCATTTAGCAATTTTATACCGTTCTCCTGCCGGTCTGCGGCCGATCGGGAATGATTTCCATCTCTTTTTTCGCCAACCGCTCCCTGTGAAGACGTTTACAAAAACACCACAAAACCGCAACACTATGTTAACACTGCCCTCTTACAATGAACTGGATCATTTACTTGAGGGAGTGGGTTCAGCTTGAAGAAGAAATCAACAACGATCGTATCGCTGCTCCTGGCAAGCGAGCTGCTGGCGGGCTCCTTGCTCGGCGCGGGTCCTGTCCAGGCAAGCGAGCCAATAAGCCCCGGTACGCCTTATACCGAGAGCGGAAGCTATGACGTAAAGGTCCCCCACGTTTTTATCCAGCAAATTTACGGCGGAGGCTTGTCGACAGCCAAGGATGCCCCTGTTTCCCATGGCTTCATCGAGCTTTACAATCCGACGGACCAGGACGTGCCGCTCGATCAATGGTCGCTGCATTATGCCTACAATGACCAGAAAATTTCGAAAAACCCTACAGGCACGACAACAGCGTGGCAGCAGGTAAATTTGAAAGGCACCATCAAAGCCCGCTCCTCTTATTTGATTACGGGCAATGCGACCGGCTCCGAGGAGCTCAAGGTCGATCTTACAGGTAAAAGCGATCAAACGCTGGACGCCTCGATTTTCAATAAAGCCGTCAAAGTCGCGCTGATGAGCAACCAATCCGCCTTGCTTACTCCGCAGCCATTTACGGCTGATTCAAAGCCGGCCGGTTATGTCGATCTGGTCGGCGTCGCCGACAACGATGCGGAAAGCGCTATCGACGGTTACGAAACCGCATACCCGAGCGGCAGCACCGAAGGCAAGTCCAAGAAAAAAGGAATCGTCCGCGCTACATTAACCGATACGGATAACAATAAGTCCGATTTCCAGCAAATTGATTACAGCAGCGCAGATGCAGCGACCTTGCTTGCCAAAGGCCCGCGCGGCAGCGTAGACGGCTCCTGGCCGACCGCAGCTCTCGGCGTCTCGACGGACAAGCTGGCTGACGCTTATGTCGGCTCGGCCTACGAGGTAACCGCGGCCGTGTACGGCGGCAAGCCGCCTTACCGCTTCAGCGCCCAGGGACTGCCTGCCGGCTTGTCGCTGGCAGCCGATACCGGCACGCTGCAAGGCGTTCCTGCCGCAGGCGCCGAAGGTGCGACGACCGTAACGCTCACCGTCTACGACAGCGCTGTGCCGCAAATGCAAGCCAGCCGCGCGCTGCTGTTGAACGTGAAGCCGGCCAAGCCCGCTCCGATGCCGGATACGCTGACTGTGCAAAAGATCGGCCAATACCAGGTGGGAGCCTCCAACAAGGACGGCGGCGTGGCCGAAATCGTCAAATATAACAAAGATAACGGCAAGATGTATGTCGTCAGCGGCTCCAGTACGCCGCCGAGTCTGGACATCGTACCGTTAACCGCCGGCGGCACGATGACGAAGGAAAAGTCCGTGCCGGTAAAAGAGCTGTCCGAGCAAAACGGCTTCGTCTTCGGCGACTTGACCAGTGTCGATGTCAACACGGCCACCAAACGAATCGCAGTCGCCGTCCAGCATGCCGACTCGATGAAGCCGGGCCTCATTTTGCTGCTTGACTATGACGGCGCGCTGATCCGCACTTTCGAAGCGGGTATTCAGCCGGACATGGTCAAGTTCACGACAGACGGCCGGTATGTGCTGACGGCTGATGAAGCTGAGCCGCGTTCCGGCACGCAGGACCCTGAGGGCAGCGTGACCATCGCCGATACGACAACCGGCAGCGTTGTTCATGTGAAATTCGATGATCCGACCGTGATCGAGGACGGCGTTCATATCCGCGGCGCAGCCGACCCGGTCAGCGGTCTGATTACGGGCAGCGGCACAAAAGCCGATGCAGTGCGCGACCTGGAGCCGGAATATATCGCATTGTCGGCTGACGAAAGCAAGGCTTATATCGCTTTGCAGGAAAATAATGCGATTGCCGTTGTCGACATTGCCGCCAAAAAGGTCACTGCGGTCAAATCACTCGGCTACAAGGATTTCAGCACAGCGAAAAATGCGCTGGATCTCGTGAAAGACGGCGAAATCAAGCTGGAAACGGTCCCCTTCTTCGGCATGTATATGCCCGACGGCATTGTGACGCACAGCGTTGGGGGCAAAACCTATTTGTTCAGCGCTAACGAAGGCGATGCCACCGATTGGCCCGGCTTGAAAAACGCCACGACGATCGGCAAGCTGAAATCCGTGCTGGAGCCAACTTCGGCGGCTGCCCAATTCCTGCAAGGAAAAACGCAATACGATAGCGTAGAAGTGGCCAGCGATATGCGCAAGGACGGCGTGTATATGTACGGCGGACGCTCCTTCTCCATCTGGGATGCCGATACGTTGGAGCAAGTATTCGACAGCGGCAATGACTTTGAGCGGATCACCGGAGAGCGGCTGCCGGATTATTTCAACGCCAGCAACAGCAAGACGGAGAAGGACGACCGCAGTACGAAAAAAGGTCCGGAGCCGGAATATGTGATTGTCGGGGAAGTCGGCAACAAGGCGCTGGCCTTCATCGGGCTGGAGCGGATCGGCGGCGTCATGACCTACGATGTTACCAACCCGGCAAAGCCGGCCTTCCTCAACTACACAAATACACGTGATTTCAAGGCAGGCTTGAACACGGATACCGGACCGGAAGGTCTTGAATTTATTCCGCCGGCGGTCAGCCCAACAGGTACGCCACTGCTGCTGGTAGCCAATGAGGTGGGCGGCACGATCGCCGTGATGGAGCTGAAGGTAGCCCGCTTGACGCTGGACAAAACGACGCTATCGCTGGAGGCGGGCAGCTCTGCCGTCAAGCTGAGTGCAACAGTCAGCGATGGGTCGACCGGCTTGGTCTGGAGCTCATCGAATGAAGCGGTCGCCAAGGTCGATGTGCTCGGCAACGTAACGCCCGTAAGCGCAGGCTCGGCTATCATTCAAGTGCGTACGGCCGATGGCTACAGCCAGGCGCAAGCGGCGGTGACGGTTGCCAGTCGTAACGATGATTCCACTTCCGGCAGCGGCGGGAGCGGGGGCAGCGGAAATAGCGGAAACGGCGGCGCAGGGACAGGCTCTACTGGCGGCAGCGCGCAGCCGGGTAGCGGTACATCGCCCGCAGCTCAGCCATCCGCCGGAGCCGACATCAAAACCGTCGAGCTGGCGGGTGCTGCGCTGACCATAACGGAAAGCCGGAACAGCTCCGGTCAAGCCGTAAAAGCAACGGTTGTCGATGCCTCCGCTCTGCAAGCTGCTTTGACGAACGCATTGAACGGACTGACAGGCTCACAGCAAGCTCAAGTCGTGATCGCCGTTCCGGCGACAAACGGAGCCGCCGCCGAAGTGACGCTGCCTGCCGAAGCGCTGGCCGCCGCTGGAGACGCAGCAGAGCGGGCGATCATCTCGATCCGCACCGAAGGCGCAAGCTACCAGCTTCCGCTTCAGCTGCTCAGCTCTGCTCAACACGGCGCAAACATCGAGCGCGTTCAGGTCACCATCACACCTGCCGCAGGCTCGCTGCTGCAAACCATGCAGCCGGATGCAAATGGACTCGCAGACGCCGAGCTGGTCGGCCAGACCGCTGTTGATTTTCAACTGCACGTAACCGTCAACGGTGAAACTAAGGAAGTGACGGATTTCGGCAGCACGTATGTGTCCCGCACGGTGCAGCTGCCGGCCTCCGGTGTTTCCCCGTCGGCTACCGGCGTCATGTATGACCCGCAAAGCGGCCAGTTCCACTTCGTACCGGGTACCTTCCAATCGGTGGATGGCAAGCCTGTCTTCGAATGGAAACGTCCCGGCAACAGCTTGTATGCGGTCTTGACGTACAACAAAAGCTTCAAGGACTTGAACGGACATTGGTCGAAGGCTGCTGTGGAAACGATGGCCTCCAAGCTGATCGTCCAAGGTGTCGCAGATGACCGCTACGCACCGGATCAAACGGTCACGAGAGCCGAGTTTACCTCGCTGCTCGTCCGCAGCCTCGGCCTCACGCCGCAAGGCGAAGCAGCCGCAAGCTTCCGGGATGTACCTGCCTCCGCTTGGTACGCCGAGGCCGTGGCAACGGCTGTGCGGGCCGGTCTTGTCGAAGGTAAGGCTGCAGACCTGTTTGCTCCGGATGCGCAGCTGACACGGGCGGAGATGGCCGTACTTATTACACGGGCGCTGCAATTCGCGGGCAAGCCAGGCGCTGCGGCTGGAAGCTCCGGCTCGCTGGCAGCCTTTACAGATGCCGCTTCGATCCCGCAGTGGGCCGCTTCCCAAGCCGCTCTGCTTACAGAGCAAGGCATTCTGGAAGGCGACGCCGCTGCAAGGTTCGCTCCTGCTGAAGCAACAACCCGTGCTCAGGCCGCAGCTATTTTGCTGCGTACGTTGAAGAAGGTTGGCTTTGTTCAGTGACAGTAGGCTGAACCGCCTTCCACATGAATAAATCAAAAAAGTCTCGATACCCGCGCGGACAAGCCGGGAATCGAGACTTTTTTTGCATGGCTTCCTGACAGGAGGATGGCCCATATTTTTGTGGAGCTTCATGAGAGCTCTGCAAGGGATCAAGCTCCGCTTGAACTTTCTCCTGACAGCTGTGCCCGTTAACTTCCGACCATCGCCATCGTCCAGTATCTGCTGCATCTGCCGATGTATCCAAGACGCCTGAGCGCAGAGTCGGGAGCCAGCCGCTAGGAAAATCAAAAAAACCTTGCTTCACAAGGTTTTGGACGTTTGTACATNGCCCGTTAACTTCCGACCATCGCCATCGTCCAGTATCTGCTGCATCTGCCGATGTATCCAAGACGCCTGAGCGCAGAGTCGGGAGCCAGCCGCTAGGAAAATCAAAAAAACCTTGCTTCACAAGGTTTTGGACGTTTGTACATATGGAGCGGGTGATGGGAATCGAACCCACGCTATTAGCTTGGAAGGCTAAAGTTCTACCATTGAACTACACCCGCAAATTGATGGTCGGGATGACACGATTTGAACATGCGACCCCCTGGTCCCAAACCAGGTGCTCTACCAAGCTGAGCTACATCCCGATACTGCAATTGTAAAAATGGCGTGCCCTGAGAGATTCGAACTCCCGACCTTTTGATTCGTAGTCAAACGCTCTATCCAGCTGAGCTAAGGGCACATCTTATGGAGCGGAAGACGGGAATCGAACCCGCGACCCTCGCCTTGGCAAGGCGATGCTCTACCGCTGAGCCACTTCCGCAAATGATATTCGCTTGCGATACAAGTGAAATCCAGATATCAAGCAGCTGACTTCAGTAACTTGATTTTGTTCACTTCGTTTTAGCGACAAGTGTTATAGTATCACTTCTTCCTTTAAAAAGCAAGCTTCTTTGATAATTTTTTTTATAAGATAGAGCTTATACCTCTCCAGACTTGATTTAATTGGCTGCCTCGACATGGCTTGTACCCTGTTTCCCTAACCGTCCCTCCTTCGCATCATACAGACAGCTTCCCGTTTGAAAGACTGTACGCCTTTCGCCGGGAAGCTGCCGCTTCGATCAGATGTGATGAGCTATGATGAGCTGTATAGTCAAACCCCGTTGTTACGTTGATGAGACTTACTTACTACGGTGTTTCCTGCCAGGCTCGAAAGTAGTCTTGTTAGTTCATAAATGCCACAGTGCGCAGCAGACGCTTCAACATAACCGCTGCCTCCGCCCGACTCGCTGCTTCACCCGGCTTGAAGCCGTCCGCCGACTTGCCTTCAATAACGCCGGCTTGCACAGCTACGGACACAGCTTCCTGCGCCCATCCGCTAATCTCGAACCGGTCTGCGAAGCGCTCCAGCGTATGCGCCTCCGCCTTCGCATCTGCGCCTGCCAGCTTGAATGCCCGGCTGATCATGACCGCCATTTGCTCCCGCGTAATCAGCGCATCCGGACGGAAGGTGTCGTCCTCGAAGCCGCTGACCAGCCCCGCTTTGGCGGCTGTATGAATAGCGTCCGCATACCACGATCCGTCAGCCACATCGGCAAACAGCTTCGGCTTGACGCCTGCCGCACCCGGCTGCTGCAAACCAAGCGAACGCACCAGCAGCGTAGCATACTCGGCTCTCGTGATTGCTTGCTGCGGCTCAAACCGCTGCTCGCTTTTGCCGTCTACGACGAGCTTGGAGGCCAGCAATTCAATATCGGCCTTTGCCCAATGTCCGGCCAAATCAGTGAACGTCCGATTCGCCGCCGCAACGGTATAGATACTGTTGCCTGGACGCTTGATCGTAACCATCGTGCCATTGGCCGTGCTTTGCAGAACAGACGGCACAAAGGTCAGGGAGCCCGTAACCGGATCGTACAGCACAGCGGTTGTACGCTCGGCATTTAACTGGCCGGGAACCGTCATCGTCCGTGTCACATAGCTGGTGCCAAAATCACGGATGTCTACCGTCCTTGTGCCTGCTTCCGCCATCAGGCGGAAATCAACCGCTTCTCCGATCAGCGTCAGTTCACCTGCTTGCGCTTTCTGCCGGATCGCCGCCGCCTCTGCACCGGACACCTGCTCCATGACAAGCGTAATCCGTACATCAGCTTCAACTGCTTGCAGCTGCTGTGCCAGCTCGCTCTTCTTCAGCACGCCGACTGGCAGCTGATACGACGCCTGCTCAGTTCGAATCGTGACTTCAGCGGACGGAGCCTGACGAGCCAGCTCCGCCAACGCTGCAGCCGGCAGCTCGACTTTGACCACCGATTCCCCGCCGGTTACGTCGATCGTAAGCTGCTGCTTGCCCGCCGCAGCGAGGTCCAAGCCACGCAGCGCTTCCAGCAGCGCCGTTTCCTCAACAGCAACCCTCGCTATCGTTTTCCCGTCAGTGGTCTGCTCTTTAACTGGAACAACCGGAACAGCTACCACTGCTTCCATTGCAGGAGCAGGTGTCGATCCAGGCGTCTGGCCTGCCCCACCATTTCCACTACTCGAAGCCCCGCTGCCTGTCCCGCTTGGCGTATCCGAGCTGCCGGAATCGTCCGTCGAGGAGTCCTCCGACTGCGTCGTTACACGCAATGCCGTTGAGCGCTCGCTTTGCCCCGCCTTGTTGACTGCGATAATCGCATAATAATAGGTCGTGGACGACAACAAGACTTGGTCCGTATACGTCGTCTTGTCCAACTGGTCGGCGATCACCGTATAGGGACCGCTTTCCGTGCTGCTGCGCAATACCTGATACGTCTCGGCTCCAGCCGCAGCCTGCCAGGTCAGCACAGCCTGCGAGCTGCCGGACGAGCCTTGCAGCCCTGTCGGCACCGCCGGCGCCTGAGCTTCAGGTCCTGTGCCCGGATTGCCGCCTGATCCTCCACCAGGCTGCGTGCCCGGATTGCTTCCCGAGCCCGAATCGGAGCTGCCGCTCACACGAGCGCTTGCTTCCTGCCAGCTTACAAATTCACCGGTTCCCGCCACAGCCGTCACCTTGTAGTAATAAGTCACATCCGGCTGTACGTTACGATCCGTGAAGCTTGCCGACTGCTCGGCGGCACCCGGCGCGGGAACCGTCTGCACCACTTCATACGGGCCGCCGCTGACCGTGCTGCGCCGGACAACATACGCTGTCGCACCCGCCACCGTAGACCAGCTCAGCTCAATTGCCTCCCCCTTGGCCGCTGCATGCAGCCCTGTTGCCGTGACCGGCTCCGGCGCCGTCAAGCTGCGTCCTGCCGCTCCAGCTTGCTCCAGCAACAGCTGTTTGACATCAGCGGCCGCTGCAGCCGCATACGTATACGCCTGCGCCGGATTCCAGTTCACGCCCGGCTTCCAGATCGGCGTGCCGCTGCCGGTGAAATAACTGCCGCGATCCTCGATCGCTCCCGCCGCTGCGCTGTCGTAATAGGCGACCGGAACCCGGACCTGCTCGAAATAGTTCGCTTCAGACACGATCCGCGAGGATGCCCCGACACCGATCGAATACAGATTTTCCAATCTGGACAGCGAATTATAGTAGTTATTGTAAATATGCACTTGGCCGAACCGGATACGCGGCACCCGCTGCCCGATATCCTCGAAATAGTTGTGATGGATCGTCGTGCGCAAATAACCTTGATCCGGCGCAGAATCGCTGTTGCCTAGCAGCATCGTTTTGTCATGCTTCTTGAAATGATTATAAGAAACCGTGACCAGATCGGCGTTATTCGTAATATCAATATAGCCGTCATGATGCTGATAATGCTTGCCGAACACCATTCCCTCATAGCCGTCTGCGAAACGGTCGCCCGTCTCATCGTTAAAGCTGTTGTGATCAATCCAGATCCGGCTTGCGCTCCTGATCGTCACATTGTCATACTGCGAGTTCCAATTGCCGATCTCTCCGTCGGTAGGGTCCCACTGCGGGAAATAATCGTAAGCATTCTGGAACTCAACATTCCGAATGATAACATTGCTGACGTTGTCGAGATTCAAATTGCCGCCCACAAGGCGCGCATCACTGCCAAGTCCGATCAGCGTCGTATTGGAGCCGACATTGATTTTCACCCGTTCCGCCTGCTTGAGCTGCGAAGCGCGGCGCGCATCCTCCAGCGGCCCGGACGGCAGCGAGGTTCTGCCCCAGACAGCCGGGTCGTACGCCTTCAGATAAGCCTCCACCGTATAAGCGGGGTCCTTGTAATCGGCATAGCCGAGCGGACGGCTTTGGTCGTCTGTGTTCATATCAATTGTGCCCTTGATATAAATCACCTTCGGCGTAGTGTTTGTTTTCGCGGCTGCCCCGCCCAAAGCCTGTACAAGCTCCTGCCGGCTGCTGACCACATGCACCTGCTCCTGGCTTGCGCTGTTGCCGCCGCTAATGCCGCCGTTTGTCGAAGCCCAGCCTTCCTCTCCGGCCGCTACCGTCTTGAGCATTGCGCTATCGACTATTTTCACCGTCAGGCTCAGCTCGGCTCCCGAAGCAAACTGCAAGCGAAGCTGCGCCAAGCCATAATCCAGCAGATCCAGATAAGCCGGTTCAATCGTCAGCTGGCTGCCCTTGAAGCTGTAGTCCTTGCCGGATGCCAGCGTCTGCTCGCCCGCCTTCACCGACACCAGCGTATCGGCGGACATCTCGACCTCCGCTTGCAGCGCAAGCTTCACATGCTTGTCATACAGCGCCGTCGTTTGCTTCAAGCGTGTCGGCTGCTGCGCCCGCGGAAGGCTGATGCCCTTCGTCGGGTCCCAGCCCTCGAAAATAACCGGAATCGTCAATGCGCTTGCCTCAGCCGCTGTCAGTTGGGTGGACAAAGAGCTGTCCCGCAGCTTCGCATTGGCGCCTGGGCCTGTGCTGCCGTATTCGGCATAAATCGCAGGCTCCACATTCCACGATCTCCAGCCCTCCGCCACGATATGCGAATCGAGCCATGTCCGGATAAACCGAACTTTCGGGACTGATTTCCACGGACGTCCGAGATAATGATTGCCTTTAGCGGAAGCGTCCTTGATCAGCTTGGTGTCGAAAAACACATAACCGGGATCGTTCGCCCCGCTTTGCGCCGCCGCCGTGACATAACCGCCCGACGTCGCAGCCGCTTTTGGATGCGCGACACTGTACACCTCGCTGCTGTCGATGACAACAGCCTTCGCTTCGCCGAAAATAAAATCGACATCGCCCTTAATAACACTATTGCGGTAATATTGGCGGCCGGAGCCGTTATACAACGTATCCTGGTAACCAAGCAGCTGTACATTGTTGAAGACAGCCTGATCGCTCTTCACCGACAACGCAACCGCTGTACCGACCGTATCGCGCGGGCCTGCGTCATTTTGAATCGTCAGATTGGATGCCGTAAAGTAGTCCTTCGTCACCGTGACGGTTGGCGTATCGAAGGTGCTGCCGATGTTGTTCGGCACCGGGCTGCCGTCGGCGTATTTGCCGTTGCCGCTTGGTCCGGCAAAATCACCGAAGACGATTACGGTACCGTCGCGGCTTTCGCCCACCAGGCTCATATACGGCGCATCAATCTTCAGCTTTTCACGGTAAACGCCATTTTTAATGTAAATGACCTTCCTCGCTGCATTAGCCGTCCCGATGCTGTTCACTGCGGCCTGAATCGTCGTAAAGTCGCCGTTTCCGGCCGGATCAACCGTAATCACCTCGGCAGGCTGAGCGAGCGCTTCATCTGACGGCCGCCCGGCCCCGCTGGCGTTGACAGCCGTTACCTGATACGCGTAGACAGTCCCGTTGACCACCTGCATATCATCGAAGGCCGGTTTCCGCAGATCAGCCGCGATTGGCGCGTACGCCGCTTCTCCGGCCGCTTTACGCAGTACGGTGTAGCTTCCGGCGCCCTCAACCGCCGTCCAGGTTAACGCCACCTTGCCTGTGTCTGCAAACGCCTGCAAGCCGACAGGCCGTTCGGGTGCGCCAGCCGTTACCGTCGCAGGCGTCGCCGCCGCCTGATTCGAAATCATGCTCTCCTTCTGTCCCGCAACCGCAGTCACCGCATAGTAATACGTTTGTCCGTTAACGGCCGTGCGGTCCGTGTATGCAGGCTCCGTGACCTTGCCTCCTGCCAAATCGGTATAAGGTCCGCCGTTGCTCGTGCTGCGCTTTACGTTGTAGTGGGAAGCGCCTGTGACCGCAGCCCAGGTGAGCTGTACCTCCTGATCGCCAGGCTCGGCTTGCAGCCGAACTGGTTCAGAGAAAGCAGCGGCCGGTGTCACCAGCAGAGGCGCCGATTCCTGACTTTCACCGCCCGCGTTGAACGCACTGACTTTATAGTAATACGCCGTTTCGTTCGTCAGTCCGATATCTTCAAAGGCCAGTCCCGTAATCGCCTTGCCCGCGCTCAGCTCGGTATACGGGCCTTGTTCCGCCACGCTTCGCTTCAGCACATAACTTAACGCTGCCGGCACCTCGTCCCAGCGCAGCGTAACCCGGCTGTCGCGCAGCTCCGCACGGAATGAAGCCGGCGTAGCAGGCGGTACAATATTCGCCATCGGCGTTGCCGTCAGCTCGCTGGAGGACGTTTCTCCATACCCGTTAACCGCCATAACTCGGTAGTAGTACGTCGTGCCGTTAACCAGCCCTGCTCCCTGATCCGTATCCAGATAGGAGAGCTTCGTGGTCGAGGAGGAATCTGCCGTCAGTCCGGTGACCAATGTCGTATACGGCCCGCCCGAAGTCGTCGCTCGCTGTACACGGTAGCTGGAAGCGCCTGCCGAGCGTTCCCAGATCAAGTTCACCCGCGTATTGCCCGCAAACACCTGGGTATCGCTCAAAACCGCCGGAGCCGTTCGCGCTTCGTATACTTGCAAGTTGTCGAGGTAGTAATACCCTCGATTTCCATCCGATGTGGCCGAATCGACAGCGCCGATGTTGACCGTGCCCGTCTGGTAAAACGTTTGCCCTGCCAGCGTCCACGTCTCTTTCCCGTCGCTGATCGTGATGGTTGCACCTTTGGCTGTATAGGTTAAATCTACCTCAATCTTGATGTGATACCATTGCCCTGGCACATATTTGCCTTGCGGAATAATCGCGTTATATACCGAACCAACGCGGTAGTACAAGCTGCGGCCGACCGAACCGTTCGTCGTTTCAATATCGGCGATCACGTTAGAGCCTTTGTCGTCGAGCAGCCGCAATACTTTCGTATTGTTCGGCAACACCGCATCCTTGCCGATTTCCTGCTTGAAATCCACCTCAGCGACGATCACCTTGTTCTCTTGCCTCGGAAACAGCTTGAGCGCACGGATGCCCTTTGAAGCATTTTCATCCTGCAAATACAGCGCTTTGTTGGCCTGTCCCGCAGAGCCGGCCCATTCGGGAGCTGTTTGCTCCTTGATCTGGAGAAACGTGTCGCTAACCGTCGTAGACACCGTGTACCCGGCCAGGCTTCCGCTTGTCACCTGCGTTGCGGGCAGCTCCGGCGCGTCAAATGTATCGCTAACCAGCAAATCGACCGGCGTGACACGCGCCTCTTCGGAAGGCTTGCTTTCACCCGCCGCATTAACCGCGATAACCCGGTACACGTAAGCCTGTCCATTCGTCAGCCCTGTGTCCGTATAACGGGAATCTGTCAGCTGCTCGCCCACCGTTACATAGGGGCCATCGGAAGAAATGCTTCGCTGTACCTTGTACGTAAGCGCTCCTTCTGCGTGATTCCAGACTAGCGTAGCTGTTCCGCTGCCAACAAACGCACTTACACCTTGCGGAGCGGCAGGCACGCTGGCAGACGGAGCCGTCGGCTGCGCACTGATTTCAGCAGAATAAGCGCCTGCCTCCTGGTCGTTTGCCGCGCTTACGGCGTAATAGTAGGTGGTGTTATTGACCACATCCCGATCGGCATAGCTGGTCAGTGATCCGGTATAAATGACCGAATATGTTCCCCCGGTCACCGTACTCCGCTTCAACCGGTAATACGTAGCGTCCGTGACCGTTTCCCAGCTTAGATTCACCTGAGCTGGCTGCGCTGTCGCCGCCAGTCCGCCCGGAATGCCCAGCGCTACGGGAAGCCTTGATGTCAAGCTGGATACAGCCGTCGACGAAGCATTCGTGTAGGTCGGAAGCAGCGTCACCTGACTAAAGGAAGCCGTTGCTTGCTTGCCTACGGCCAACCCGACGTACATCGTTTGATCAGCCGTCACATCGGTGATGGCCTTCGCATTAATTTGCGTCCAGGTAATCGTCGTTCCGTCCGACTTCCCGATATCTACATACAGATCCGCCTTGCCTGCCGCATTCCACTGCTTGCGCATCCGCATGTAGTCAGGCGGCACATCGTACTGGGCATCCGCGCCGGACACCTTGTAGCCCGAATTGCTGGCAGCGCCTGTCGAATAAGCCGCTTTCGTGGATACATAAGGCTGGTACTTGCCATTTGTTCCGTACAAATAGCCATACACAAACGAATCTCCCGCCTTCAAGCCGCTGCGTACCAGCAATCCCTCTTGAGCTCCGCCTGCATAAGGGAATGAATCCAGCTTCGCAATTAGCGTGAAGTTCCCACTAACCGGCGTGTAAGCATATTGAAATTCTTCAGCCGCAGCCGCCTGATTTGTGATGCCGTTCCCTGTGGCAGTAAGTGTAAGCAGCCCTTTTGATGAATCATAGTCGCTGCTGCCCCCCGACTGATTAAATCCGAGCTTGCTCCAGTTCGCCGGAAAGCTGGAGGCATTCGCCTGCTCTACACCCATTGGCAGAAACGCCGCGACTAATGTCAGGCATAGCAGGATGCAGAGTGATTTCTTATACAGATGACTGATCATAAGCTGTCATCAAACCTCCTTGATTTCCTTAAAATCATCTTGAATGCGATTACATTTAAACTCTTATACTTACTTGCCCGCGCCAAATTCAATTTATCGGAGCTGCCCGCTGGTTACTTTCGTTGCCTAACGAGCCGTTTGTTCGTTCATTCCATGCGGGGTCCTTACATCTGTTGTCTGTAGCTCGACACTCCTTTCGTTACCCTTAAATGAAACACCAGACTTGCCCGGATGGATCGCCTCGCATGAACAATGCTGGTGTGATTTAGCAAAACATAACCTTATCCTAGGGAGAGCGCATACAGTGCGTCAATAATCATCCTAAGTCGCAAACCAGGTCCTGCATTTTCAAGGTATTGACCCCAAATCTGATATAATGATCATGCCGAATGGATACTTCTGTAACCGTAAATTCACGATTTCAATCCATCGACGACTCGTTGATTTCTGTTGATAGGAGCTATTTAAGAGCTATTTATACAGGCATCTGATTTTCAGAAGGAGTTCACCGTCACGGTGGATTTTAGAGCGGGGATGGGTCATCGTATGTCTGAGCGTTGAATACCGAACAAATCTAAGTCAACTATCCGGCTATCACACAAAAATAAAAAACTCTTCAATATAATGAAGAGTTTGATTTTACGGGTATGATGCGGTCGAGAGGACTCGAACCTCCACGGGGGGTTAGCCCACTGGAACCTGAATCCAGCGCGTCTGCCAATTCCGCCACGACCGCATATTGAGTTGTACTGATAAACTGAATGGTGCGCGTAGAGGGACTTGAACCCCCACGGTCGCCCGCCAGATCCTAAGTCTGGTGCGTCTGCCAATTCCGCCATACGCGCATAAACGTGAGCCATGTAGGACTCGAACCTACGACACCCTGATTAAAAGTCAGGTGCTCTACCAACTGAGCTAATGGCTCGCAATGGCTGGGGATCTAGGATTCGAACCTAGGGGTGACGGAGTCAAAGTCCGTTGCCTTACCGCTTGGCTAATCCCCATTATTGCTGGTGCCGCCGAGAGGACTTGAACCCCCAACCTACTGATTACAAGTCAGTTGCTCTACCAGTTGAGCTACAGCGGCATATGAAGTTTAATGGTGGAGGCTGACGGGATCGAACCGCCGACCCTCTGCTTGTAAGGCAGATGCTCTCCCAGCTGAGCTAAGCCTCCACGATCAATGATCGTAATAACCATTGAATTTTTGAATATGACCCGTAGGGGATTCGAACCCCTGTTACCTCCGTGAAAGGGAGGTGTCTTAACCCCTTGACCAACGGGCCGTACTGGAGCTTCCAACCGGAATCGAACCGGTGACCTCATCCTTACCATGGATGCACTCTACCTACTGAGCTATGGAAGCGAATGGCTCCCCGAACAGGACTCGAACCTGTGACAACTCGATTAACAGTCGAGTGCTCTACCAACTGAGCTATC